>JAZSRW010000042.1:0-3459 GCA_045538675.1 Candidatus Onthoplasma sp.
CCTCCGACTTCAAAGGCATTTTGGGGAGATTGTATTGACTTGTTTGTAAAATGGGTAGGCAATTATGGCTGGGCTATAATACTATTAACTATTGCTATTAAGTTAGTATTATTGCCATTAGATATTATGCAAAAGCGTGTAAATGCTAAAAATGCTAAGATGCAAGCGATAATGCAACCAGAATTACTAAAAGTTCAACAACAATATCCCGGCGATAGAAATAAATTAAATCAAAAACAAATGGAACTAGCAAAAAAATACAACTTCAATATGACAGGAACTTGTATGATATTGTTGATTTCAATGGTTGTTACACTTACAGTGTTTGCAACTTTGTTTACAGGTATTAATTCAATGTCAAAAAAGCAAGAAAATGTTGCTTTTAATGAAATCTATCAAACTTATATAACTGCTGAAGCATATATTGAAGACAATTCAGTAGAATTTGAAAATGATGAAGTAAAATTATCTTACATTAAAACTAAAGTTAATGATAAATTTGATAAGCAATCAGATAAATATAGTTTTATGTGGGTAAAAACCGTATGGAAAGGCGACAAAACTGTGTCACCAGTGGTTAAATATTCATCTTTTGAAAAATATGCAATCAAAAATGGTATTATTGAAAATACAGACGAAGCAAAAGCCGAGTTGAAACAACAATATAATCAAATTAAAAGTATAATTGAAGAAAAAAATGAAAATAATGGCTGTTATTTATTGATTATTTTAGCGGGTGTTATTACATTCCTAGTTCAATTCTTACAAACTAAAATGCAAGAAAAGAAAACAGGAGTTAAAAATCCAAGCAGTAAGATAATGTTGATGATTATGCCTATATTTATGATTATATTTGCAAGTACTTCTAGTGCATTGTTTACTTTGTATATCATCACAAACTCAATTATGTCAGCATTACTTTCAACTGTAACAGATTTATTTATGCCAAAATCAGATAATAAACCTGACGAAGTTGTATATAAAAAGGGTAATACTGAAGTAGTTGAGTATAGCAGAAATTATAGTAAAGGATAAAGATTATGAAAGAATATATAAGTGTTGGAAAAAATGTAGATATTGCAATTAATGATGGATTAAGAACTTTAGGTCTTAACCGTGAAGATGTTGATATTAAAATTTTGGAAACTGGTGGTTTGTTTAAAAAGGCGAAAGTTTGCTTAATGTATGAAGAAAAACCTATTGAAGTTGAAGAAATTAAGGTTGAAGAAGTAAAAGAAATTATTGAACAACCTGTAGAAGATGTTAGACCTGAAATTGTTGAGGAAATTAAGTCAGTTGAACCAGTGGTTGAAGAAATTAAAACAGAAATTAAGACAGAACAACCTAAAACTGAAGAAATTAAAGAAGTTAGAGAGATTAAATCTCCTGATGAATTAATTGAACGTGTTAAAACTTTCCTTGTTACACTTGCTAGCAAGATGAAAATGGAAGTTAATGTTGAACATTCAATTGAAAATAATGATATTTCATTTAATGTTACAGGTGCTAATGTTGGTAAACTTATTGGTTTTAGAGGTGATACACTTAATTCAATTCAAACACTTCTAGGTGGATTAAAACGTGCTGGTGAAGGTCGTTATAGATTATATTTAGACGTTGAAGGATACAAAAAAGGTCGTGAACAAACTTTAATTGACCTTGCTAATCGTATGGCTGATAAGTCTGAAGAAATTGAACGTAATGTACATTTAGACCCTATGAGTGCTTATGAACGTCGCATTATCCATTCGGCATTACAAGGCAGAACTTTAGTTGAAACTGAAAGTATGGGCGAAGGAGATAATCGTCACGTTGTAATTAAATTTAAAAGATAAAAGTTAAGGCGAAAGCCTTAATTTTTTTATGCACCCTATAATTTTGAGTATAAAAAGTTAAAAATTAAACAGATATTTTTTAATACTACTAGTAAAATGTAAATTGTTGTGATATAATGTAAACACGAGGTTAAATATGTTAGAAGACACAATTGTAGCACTGGCTACCCCACCTGGTAAGGCTGGTGTGGCTATAGTTAGAATTAGTGGTAAATTATCACATCAAATATTAAAGAGTATTACTAAATGTGATAGTGATTTTTTGCCACGTTATATGTACTTAAAAGATATTTATGTTAATGGTATTCAAGATAATGCTTTAATTGTTTATTTTAAAGGTCCAAATTCATATACCGGTGAAGATATTGCCGAAATTCAATGTCATGGTGGATATTTTATTGCTCAACAAGTGATTGCAGAGTGCCAAAAACTAGGTGCACGTATGGCGGAGGCGGGCGAATATTCAAAACGTGCCTTTTTAAATGGTAAACTTAGTGTTGATCAAGCCGAAGGAATTATTGATATTATTAATGCTGAAAGCGAGGCTCAAGCACGTGCTGGAAGCGTGTTAATGCAAGGTAAGTTATTTGAAATTATATCAAATCTTCAAACTGAACTAACTGATATTTTGGCGGAAATCGAAGCAAAACTAGATTATCCAGAATATGAGTATAGCGATAATGAAAATATGGAAGTTTTGGATAGATTAAAAGCAATTAAGTCACAAATAAGTGAGTTGTTATCTACAAAAATTAGTGGTATGATGATTAAAAATGGTGTTAAAGTGGCTATTGTGGGTGCACCTAATGCTGGCAAATCAAGTTTGCTTAATGCTTTGACTAATAGCAATAAATCAATTGTAACTGATATTGCAGGAACTACACGTGATATTGTGGAAGCCGAATATGTGTACAATGGCATTGTTTTCAGATTATTTGATACTGCAGGGATTAGAGAAAGTTCGGACGTTGTAGAGCGTATAGGTATTGATAGGGCTAAACAAAGTATTCAAGATGCTGATTTGGTTTTAAAATTGATTGATATTTCAAATCCTGAAGACATAGAAGTTATAGATAAGCCTATAATTACGGTTTATAATAAAATTGACTTATCCACAAAAAAATCACAATTTGCGGATAATATTATATATATAAGTGCAAAAGATGGCATAAATGTTGAAAATTTAAAACAAATGATTTTTGACAAAACTATGGTACAAGGATATAATACTTCACAGTTTTATTTATCAAACGCACGTCACATTGAATGTGTTACTAATGCTCAAATTGCTTTGGATAACGCAATTAATACATTTACAAACACTAGTCTTGACTTTGTTGTGGCAGATATTCACGCTTGCTGGCAACACTTAGGCGAAGTTAGTGGAATTAATTCAAACGAGAGGATAATTGACAGAATTTTTGAAAAATTCTGTTTGGGGAAATAATATGAAATTTGTTGATAATTATGATGCAATCGTTATAGGAAGTGGTCACGCCGGCTGTGAAGCCAGCCTTGCTCTTTCTCGCCTTAATTGTAAAACACTATTAGTAACATTAAATCTTGATAGTATTGGATTTTTGGCTTGTAATCCTTCAATTGGCGGAACCGCTAAAGGTCAATT
>JAZSRW010000130.1:0-3673 GCA_045538675.1 Candidatus Onthoplasma sp.
ATTTCACCCTTTAATGTAACCACTAAATCCCCGCTACCAAAACCACGTAAGAACTTAATGCCTTTGCCTTTTAAAGTGTATTTAGTATTAGATTGCGTTAAAGGTTTAATATCAATAGTAGTTACACCTTTGAGTGTAGGCACTTCCATTTCGCCACCTAATAACAATGTTGTAAATGGAACATATACATCAACATATAAGTTAAAATCTTTACGTACAAGCAAATTGTGAGGTTGAACTTTTACATTAATATGCAAATCACCAGCAACGCCATTAGCACTTGCTACTTGCTCACCTTCGCCACGCATACGAATGGTTTGACCATCATCAATACCTGCCGGGATTTTAACATTAACCTTTACGCTTTGTTGACTTAAGCCAGTACCTCTACAATAATTACATTTTTCCTTAATAATTTTACCTGTACCACCACAAGTTTTACATTCGGTTTGAGTAGCCACACGTCCAAACAATGTATTTTGAACAAATTGAACTCTACCAGTTCCATTACAATCGGTACAAGTAACAGTATCACTACCCGATTTTGCACCACTACCACCACAATGAGTACATTTTTCGGCACGATTAATAGTAATTTCTTTTTCTATACCAAAAGCCGCCTCTTCAAAAGTTATTGTAATATCAGTTACAAGGTCAGCACCTTGCTCTCTACTAGCACCTCTACCACCACGACCAAAAGCACTTCCAAAAATATTAAATATATCTTCAAATCCACCTTCAAAGCCTTGACCAAATCCCGAAAAACCGCCACCAGCACCACCGCCAAAACCTTGAGGGCCATCAGCACTGCCAAACTGGTCATAGTTACTACGTTTAGTTTTGTCACTTAACACCGAATACGCTTCCGAAATTTCCTTAAATTTTTCTTGAGCGTCTTCCGCCTTATTTATATCCGGGTGATACTTTTTAGCCAAATTACGATATGCTGATTTAATTTCGTCATCACTTGCACTTTTATCAACACCCAAAATTGAATAATAATCTTTGTTTGCCATATTTTTCCTTTTATCAGATTTTAAAAACTTTCCTTAAACAAGAAAAGTTTTATTTTATGTAATTAAATAATTTATAGTTGCAAAGTTTGCTCTGCCATTTCCTTTACTTTTTGATTATATTTCTTAATTGCCTTTTTTGCACGCCATTTACCAAGTTGAGGATAGTCAATATGAAAATCATCATATATAATTTCAATACCTTTATTTTTATTAATAAATTGAATATCCTTAACATTATGAAGATTAACCATCATATAACCCAAACTAACAAATTGGTTAATGTTTTCAGCTTCAAACAACTCTTTAATATATCTAAATTTTCTAACCATTTCAGCTTCATAATGAGTATGTGAACTTTCAATATCTACCTTTTCACCATTAATTAGTTTAAATTCTAACCAATAATTAACTTCTAAACCAAATTCCTCAAATGTGTTTGATTGTTGCACACCAATTAACGCTATTTGATTTAAGTCAAAAGTATGTTGTCGAATTATTAAATTATTATTTTCAATCTTCATACTCCCCTCCTTGATATATAAATTGATTATTTATTTAATGTACTTTGCTCTGTTTTATCAACCTTCATTGCCGTAACTAGTTTTATTAGTTGAGACAAATTCTTCTTGTCAACCCCTTTTAAAATGGTAGTTCTTAGCAAATCATTGGCCATAATAACAATTTTACTAATATCTTCATCAGTCAATCTTATACTAAACATCTCATTTTCAACTATTGTGGTTAAATCGCTTATAAACCACTCAGCACACAACGCCTTTGGATATTCCTTATCGGTCGCAAATATACGTCTATGTAATTCGTTTAAGTTTCCATTAAGACGATTAAATTCTCTTATAACACTTTTAGTTACCATATAAATTCCTCCTATGTTACATTATTAATAATATATTAACACAAAACATAACACTTGTCAATTATTTACCAC
This sequence comes from Candidatus Onthoplasma sp., assembly GCA_045538675.1. GTDB lineage: Bacteria > Bacillota > Clostridia > Christensenellales > UBA1242 > Onthoplasma. The sequence continues at coordinate 1,963 of JAZSRW010000130.1, forward strand.
CCTCTAAAGCAACAATGAATAACGCCACAGCATTATTCATTATCACTCTCTCATTAAATTTAGGGGAAAATTCAATTTTATCTATTAAAAGTACATATTATCAATATTGTCAATATGACTATTACTTATACTTCCCATCATTGACGCAAATTTAACACTTTCTTCCGCTATCATATCTCTGGTTTTTCTAGGAATATTAGGATTTGCCAATAGTTTATTTATCCAACCTTGAATAATAGGTAGTTCTTCATCCATTAATGTAATTTTACCAAAAGTATGAAAATCTGTATTCACTTGAGTTAAAGTAATCCAAAATTGAAACGCTTTTGTACTAATGTCTGTATCGTGATACTTTGCATATCGTTCTATTCCTTCAAAATAGTTTTCTAAATATTCAAAATATTTTGAATGCTTTTCCATTTTAGTTCTCCTTATATAATCCCCTCCTTTTACAAAGGGGAAGTAATGAAGGGGAAAGTAGTTGCCCCTTCATATTTTGCGAAGCAATCGTTCGTCAATCGAATGTACGAAGTGTATACGAGTACAAGCAAGACAAGAACGTATTGCGAGCATTACTCTACAACTATTTCAGGGTCGCCATCGTTGTTGTTTGAACCATTATTTGCGTCGCCTTGTGGGGCTTGTTGTTGCATATTTTGGTACATTCTAGTAAACACTTCGTTAGATACTGCTGTTAAATCTTCAGTTGCTTTCTTTAACTCTTCAATATCTTCACTTGCTAGGTGCTTTTTAGCTTCTTCACAAGCGTCAGTCAACTTCTTCTTATCATCTTCGCTTAACTTATCGCCATTTTCTCTAACAAGTTTTTCAATATTCATAACGTTTGCATCAAGAGTATTACGAGTATCTACTACTTCACGACGTTTTTTGTCTTCTTCAGCAAATTGTTCAGCCTCTTTTACCGCCTTATCAATTTCGTCATCACTTAAGTTTGTACTAGCAGTAATAGTGATTTTTTGTTCCTTGTTTGTGCCAAGGTCTTTAGCACTAACATTAACAATACCATTTGCGTCAATATCAAATGTAACTTCGATTTGAGGAATACCACGAGGAGCTGGTGGAATACCAACTAGTTGGAACTTACCTAAAGTCTTGTTTTGTGCTGCAAATTGACGTTCACCTTGCAATACGTGAATTTCAACGCCTGGTTGATTGTCTTGAGCAGTACTAAACACTTGACTCTTCTTAGTAGGGATTGTAGTGTTACGTTCAATAAGTTTTGTAAATACACCACCTAGAGTTTCAATACCAAGTGAAAGTGGAGTAACGTCTAGAAGTAGAACATCCTTAACTTCGCCACCAAGCACACCTGCTTGAATAGCCGCACCCATAGCCACACATTCGTCTGGGTTGATACCCTTAAATGCACTCTTGCCAATTTCCTTTTCCAACGCTTCAACAACGCTATGACAAAGACGCCTCCATACCGTGGACGATGAGGTAGTTCATGATGTCGTCCCGGGTGCAGAGGACCTCCTTCAGCTTGGCGATGCCGTTGACCACCAGAGGCTCGGCGTTGTTGAGCCATACGTCCGTGCCGTGGGTCAGGCCTGAGATGCGGACCAGCTCCTCCATGGTGGTAGGCCGGGTCTGCTCCAGCACCTTCTGAACGAAGCTGGTGCCGAATTCCGGCACGCCCAGGGTACCCACGGTGCATTCGAGGGCGCTAAGGTCCACATGAAGGGGTTCC
>JAZSRW010000141.1:0-7871 GCA_045538675.1 Candidatus Onthoplasma sp.
ACTTATAATTAAAATTTGACTGATTAAAATTATTTAAGGAGAAAAGTATTTATGAAACAAGGGGTAAAAAGATTATTAGTATTAGCATTGATAGCAATTGGAGCAATTGCTTGTTTTACTGCAAGCAACTGGTTGCCTAAAATTAATATGGGCAATATATTTGCTACTAGTCAAACAAATAAAGACACGGCTATTCATGTTGAAGGGCTTGAATATAAAGACGGCTGGAATTTAATTAGCGATGCCGAAGATTATTATGTGATGTGTGAAATAGGTAGGGCGGGTAGTTTACCAGGCGTGAAATTTAAACTAACTAACGACATTACGATAGATCCTGTACTTGGGAATATGGATGTTTGTAAGGGAATAATACTTGATGGTGATGGGTATGGAATTCATCACCAGTATAATCCTGACTACGAAGAAGATGTGTTGATGCGTTACGATTATACAGATCCTGAGAATGGAGGAAAATGGGGTGGTTCGGGAAGTTATGTAATACAATCTGTTGATGGGTGGACTACTTATGCTGAATATGTACGCGGATATTCAATATATTCTACATATCATTGTGAAAATGGGGTGACTTTTAATGGGATAAAAACTATAAAAACTACTACATTAATAGATTTCCCTAATTCTAGTATTCCTGATCAAGAGATCTCAGTGGATAATAAATTTTGTCGTAATGTTTTTGCTTATGGAGGATTGGTTGGAATTGCTGAATATTGTACATTTGAAAATATTTATTTAAAACAACAATCATCTCTTACAATTACACATGATTACAACAAAGTTGGTAGAATAGTGTTGGGTGGTATTGTTGGTATAGCCAGACAGTGCACTTTTAACAATTGTGTAGTCAGAAATTACTCAAAAAGTTGGAAAATAGTTAATAGCAACGGAACTATTTTAGATTCCACTAATACAACAACGGGAAGTTTAAATATGGTCTCGGCACTGAATGGATATTTAGTTGGACATTCTCTCGGAAGTACTAAATTTAATAATTGTTTATATGTGTATGATGATACTAATGATATTATTAATAATTTTGTGGATGGGTTGTTTGTTGATAAAGGATCTTCTGATTCATTTGCAAATTGCTATTCCATAAGTTCACAAGCTGCTAAAGGCTCGATAAAAAATTCAAAAGGGTTTTCAGGTAACGTTGCAACTGGTTGGTCAGAATATGATAGTAAAGATTGGATTATTATATCTGAAAAGAATAATGGTGAAATTATACAAACAGCAAATGTAACAAAACCTAAATATACTATTACTGCAGACGCAAATGGGGGAACTTTAAGTTCATCATGGAGTAAAGAAATAGAGCCGGGGTCATCAATAGGTACCTTACCTGAGGATCCTACTAGAAGTGGAGGGTATGACTTTATTGGTTGGTTTACGGCTAAAGAAGGTGGAACAAATTTGGGATTTAATGGGTTGTCATCTACTTATATTCCAACAGGTGATATGACAATTTATGCTCGATGGAGAAAGTATTATGAAATACGTGCATATGCCAATGGTGGCGTTTATAGTTCAGAGGGTGATTGGGAGAAATCGTCTTATATAGTAGACATTTCTCAGGTTGAATATTTGTATAAATATATATATGTATATTCAACAGCAACATTAACGAGTTTGCCACCAACTCCAACCCCAGTAGCAGGATATAGATTTAAAAACTGGAATACAGAACAAGATGGATCCGGTGATACAGTGAGATATTCTTACAATTTGGAAGATAGTTCATATGTTGAGAATGAACTGAGATTATCAATTTATGCACAATATGAAATAGTTAGAGTTACTTTTCCAGAATATCCTGAAAATGACGAATATAGACCAGATCCGCCAAGGATTGAAGATGGGAATTTAGTTGTTCCTTTGCCGCCACCACCTGATGGACATGAAAATGAAGAAGTAATAATTGGGGAAAACTCTTATCCAGTTGAAGGCGATGAGATTAAAGTGCCGTTAGAGGGTGTAGGTAATAACAATATTGTAATAGAAAAAATAGAGACTAGACCACTAGACTATACTATTACTTTAATACTCGATACGGAGGAAATAAATCCGGGCAAGATTGAGAATTATTTGGCTACAGGAGCGATAAGTTATAGCAATAATACAATTACATACAATTATGAATCTGAATTTTATTTACCTAATGCAGAACAAACTCAAAAAGAGGGATATACATTTACCGGTTGGGAGATTACAGATTTGAAGAAAGGCGAAACAGATATAAACGAACCAACTATATGGGGGGATATATCAACCATTTTACCTCTAGGGAATAATGGTGAAGGTTATTATGTTGCAAAACAACATTATGGCAATGTGGAACTTACAGCCAGATGGTCCGAGAATAAATATACCATAAAAATATATAATCATGAGGATGATGTTGCAACACCTATTGCTACATATGAGGACGTGCTTTACACCGAAGAAAGACCAATACAAGAAACAGCAACACGGGCAGCAGATAGCAAATATACTAATGGATATGTATTTGTGGGCTGGAGTACATCAAAGTTTGCAGATATTGCTGATGAACATAAATACAACGTAGAAGATAAGATATTTACATATTTATACGTATACGAGAGTTTGGATAATAATAACGACATTGCAACATTGATAACAAATGGTACAATTGTAACACAATTAACTGCTGAAGATGGTGGATTGGTAGAGATTTATGGACAATGGTTACCAATATACACACTAACAATTAATCTTGGAACCAACTATTCGGGAGATGGTAGGACTGGAATATATAAAGGCAATACAAAACAATCATATAGATCTGTTGATATTGAAACTGACTACTTTAGAAGTCTACCATTGTATGATATGGAAGATACTGATGTATTTAATACTCCTGCTGATAAAACAAGTCAAGATTCAAGATATAACTTTGCATTAATGTACTATGGCCATATAATCACTGACTGGGAAATTACAGTAGGTAATGATACATATATGGTAAATGTAGGTGCTGACAATAAATTAATGCCACAAATAGAAGATTGGGATAAAGTTCCATCAGATTTTGTAGGTAGACCATATGTGAAGTCTAAAACTAATATGCAATATTTACAAGGGAACATTATTGCTAATCCAAACTGGGAAGCCATAAAATTTGATGTCATATTTATGACAGGAGGAGCGGAAGATTACGCATCTCAAAGTGTATCAGACTATTTATCTCAACAAGGAAGAGTTTTAAGTACTGCGTGTATTACAGAAGATGTGGTGTTTGGAGAACCTTATGTAATAAGGCAAGCAAAAACAGGAATACTTTCATTAGACGCTAATCAAAAGATAGTACAAGCAGTTAACATTTATGGATATAGTGTAATATACGCTAGACCATATGATTATGATAACAACTTAGATCTTGATTCTGATAAAATAATATCGCTAGATGGTAATGGCGAATATACTCAAAATGATATAACTGGTAAAGGTTTTGGTACTTGGGAATATATATTAGACTACAAAAAATATGAAGAAGAAGGTAAAACAGATAAATGGTATATAAAAGTAGAAGGTTACTACTTGCCAGACCTATACAAAATCAAGTTAGACCTACAATTACCATATACCGAAAATAATAACTTTGAGGCAGACTACAATGGTTTTGCTCTTGCAACAGATTTAGTGGGAAATCTTACATATACTAAATATAGTTTTAATGCTAATGATGGATATTATTTAAATAATGAATATACTAGTAAACAAGGTAAAGTATATGTTGATAATGGAGAATATTACATCTATCTATTACAAGACCAAATAATACAAGATGGAGTAATAAAAAATAAATATAAAGAAGATGGAACTTCATATTCTCAAGATGAAATAAATGCAGATAATGGAAGGAATTTGCCAACATTTGAAATAGATTACTATGATATGCAATATTACTATACATTGGACTCAAGCGTAAGTTCAATTAATATGTATCAATTATCACCAAGTCTAGATACATACTATGTAACAAAGGCGGAGACAACATTAGAAAGTATAAGAAAAATCCAAACAGATGAGATTGGCCCGGAAGCGAGTTCAACGGCAAGTTCTTGGGGATATAGTTGTGCAAAGAAAGATTCTGACGTATATACTGAAGAAACAATAAGAGTAGAAATAAATCCATATCAAAAAGAGGGATATTATACGCCATATGCATTAAATGTATATTGGTATAGAAATATAGTAAATTTAGATATATTAAACCTAATCAAGCAAAATGTGGAAGATACTGCCGAAACACCACTAGATACATTTAATGGTTATGTGATAATAACAGAAGAAGAAAGGGTTGCTGAAACCTTGTTAGACCACTTAAAATATAATTTAGTGATATATGAAAACGGGCAATTAGTGGGATATATAATATATGAATTTAATGATATAACAGAATTAAATAAATATATATCAGGCAAATATACATATAACGAATTTAAATCTAATAGTGGAATAACATCAAAAGCAAAAGAATTAATTCCAATCTACTTTGGAAATACTTTCAAAATTGAAGCAGTAGATCAAAGAAATGACTACAGTGCATTAAGAGGAGATACAAGGTTTGTAGGATATCGTTTTGATAGATATGAATTGGAAATAGACGCTGACAATGTTAATGAAATAAGTGAATTTGAAACGGCTGAAAGTAAGTATGTAGAATATAGGTCAAATAATAATAGTTATGATACTTACGTAGTACAAACAGACTTAAAAAATTACGAAAAGGATAATTCAACTAATTACTTTAACGACAGAGATACAATTACCATAAAAAGTATATTTACACCAATACGATATCAATATACATATCAAGTAACAGATAGTAACTATGTGCCAAACTCAGATTATGGAAGCATAGGATTGGTCTACGGAACAGACACCAAGTATGGTTCAATAATAGAAAACTACGAAGTGACTATAGACGAAAATATATCATTAACTTCAAGAATGCAAGTAAGATTGGGAACAGAGTTTTTGAGTTGGGACTTGATAGCAAAGTTTAAGGAACAAGGACAACTTTATTCATCAAGATATACCGAAAGTCAAACAATTAATATGTTAGTAAATGCACGTCATTTAATAGATATGCATTACATAGATGCATTCCCAACAAATCCAATACAGTTTGTAGGGTATATGAATGCAGTATGTCAAGACATAGAATTTGAGATTAGAGTAAACTTGATAGATATAAGTACAGATGAAGTATTAAAAAATTATACATTAACAGATGATACACCAAATCCAATATTCACAATCGAAGGAAATAAAGTAAGTATAGATAAATCATATAAACTAGTAATGACACCAACAAAAAAAGATGGAGATATATCAATATATTACGAAATAGATAATAAAAAATATGTGATAAAGGGATTGTATTTAGCACCATCGTTAAGTAGTTCAACCAAACAGTTAGAAACAACATTTAGTTATCCAATAACATCGTTTGAAGATATACCAATGAATGTAACTCATAACTTACTAGAATCTAGCGTAAACTATATACAATATGTATCGGTAACCGATAAATATTTGGTATTTAATGTGGAGTTGGCACCAACGTTTGAATTATCATTTAAAGCAGTAACTAACAATACTGACAAACAAAAAGACCAAAGAAGAGTGTATGTAAACGAAACCCTTGTAGCAAGTGCAGAGGATACAGAAAAACTATTAGCAAGCACAAAGAAATATTTAGCATATTGGGGACAAGAAACAGTAATATCATTTACAGGAAATCCAAACTATTATCAAGGTGCAAAAACAACAATAAACTATGAAAATGCACCAAGTGAAAGATACGAAATACAAACAAATAGCAATACAGTATATACTGTCAAAGGAGAAGCGGAGATAGTAATTGAGTTGCAACCAAGGACATACATATTTAATATGTACATAACGTATAATGGAAATAGATATTACGAGGTAGACGGGGAGTTCCCACTAAGTGAAATTAAAAACGCAAGTGGAAGCGAGCAAATATTAAATGATGTAACAAAGGAAACAACTTCACAAACAGGTATACTATACTATGGAGATATCGTAAGAGTAAGATATGAGATGAATAGTAGAGTATCAAACGATTACGAAGTAAGATTAAAGAGTAATGGAAAGAATGTATTACCAAATATTAACGGAGAGTATGTATTTGAGTTTTTGGGAACAAACATAACAGTAGAACTAGAAATTAAAGCAATAACAGAAACCGTGAAGATAGAGACCAACTTAAACAGTCATAACGTAGGAGAGATAAAGGTACAAGTAAATAACGGACAAGCAGAACAATTAAATCAAGTTAGTGGAAAAGAGTTGGAGTTAGTAAACGGAGACAAGGTAAGGATATACATACAAGAAGGAGTGGGATACGAGTTTGCAAACGAATATCAACACGCAGGCAAACAAGAAGAAGTAACGCCAGAGATAATAGGCGGATACAAAAGTTTTGAGTTGCTAGAAGAAGGTTTTGACTTGAGTAAAAAAGGTTACTACTATTTATGGTTTAGACAAGTACCAATAAGAGTAAACTTTAAGTATGTGCAAGTAGTACCAAGCCTAGAAGAAGTAGAAGTGGAAGAAGAATATGTATCAATCAGTGAATCAGGATTAATAGAGAAAGGAAGCGAAGTAACGCTAATTCAAGGAAAAGACAAAGTAGGCTATAGATTTAATGGATACACGTATGAAGGTCCACAAGGAGAAGGCAAGGTATTAGGTGGAACTGAAGTAGAAGGAAGTTACACCTTTACAATAACAGAAGAGATAATGGAACACTTAGGAAATGTAGGAAAGAATTCTGAAGGAGAATTAGTACTAGAAATATATGTAAACTATGTAAAACAATATATTTATGAAGTGGTATATGGAAGTGATAGTAGATACATAAATGTAGAAGTAAAGGACGAATCCGGTCAAGAAGTTAAGAAAGGTGAATACTGGGACTACGGAACAGAGATAAAGATAAAGGTATCAAGTAAAGATACAGAACATCGAAAGATAGAGATGAAGATAAATGGAATAGAAGTAGAAGAAACTGCTAAACTAGAAAAAGAATATACAAATTTAGGAAACGTGTCAGGATATACCAAACAAGAAATACTAACAGAAAACAAGAGTATCTGGGTAAGAAGTGAGGTAGAGAAATATGACACAATACTAAAAGAGAGTTTGGTAACCGGAGAGGGTGAACAAAGTCCACAAAGTTTAACCTTAATGGGAAAAGAAGGGATATTCCACTTAACGAAGAATATCTATTACGAAGTAGAAGGAAGTCACGAATACGGAAGTGAAGTAGTAGTAAGGGTGTACGTAACAGAGGCAGTAGAAGAAAGCGAGCAATATTACGGAATAAATGAGGCGAAACTAAATGGAGAAAGGTTAAGTATATTAGAGTTAGGCGAGAGTGAAGAAGTGCCAGGAAGCGTAGAGTACGAGATAAGGTATATATTAAGGGACGGTATGCCAACCGAGCAAACACTAGAACTATCATTTAACGCTCTTTATTTGGTAAAGGTTGGATAATATGAAATATAATACTATTATTATAGGAGGAGGTATGGCAGGGCTAACTGCAGCAATGTATTTAGCCCGTGCTAATCTTCGTTGTTTGATACTTGAAAGTAGATTTTGGGGTGGTCAAACGGCTCTTTTAAATAAAGTCGAAAATTATCCGGCTATTAAAACTACATCAGGATTTGATATTGCTAATACACTTTATCAACAAGTTAAACAGTTAAATGTTGATATGAAAAATGAAATGGTTGTTAGTTTGAAAAAAGTAGACAACCGATATAAAGTTGTATCCAATAATAATAAATATTTTG
>JAZSRW010000024.1:0-2813 GCA_045538675.1 Candidatus Onthoplasma sp.
TGCTTGTTCAAGTTTGTTTTATAAACTTGAAGGTGAAATTTGTAAAAGCATTGACCTTGATTGTCATTTAGACGTATCTTTTGCTACTCAAAAATTTTTTGAATTGCAAAACAAAGAATATATGCCTTTAGGCAATATCGAAATGCAATATGTATCAAGTGTTGCAGATAAAGATTTCGAAGGACTACTGTTAAAGGCTATAAATGATGCTAAAAAGCAAGTGATAATACATATCAATAAGTTTATACCAACACCAGCAATTAAGCAGGCTTTACGTATGGCAATAATGTCTGGAATAGACGTTAAAATAATGCTATCTAAAAATAACACAATGAATTATTATACTTCACGTGCATATTTAAAAGAAATGGCAATGGTGGGTGCAACCGCATATATTTATGACGGAATAATATGTTCTAATTTTGTAATAATCGACAACTTGACATTTGTTGGAAATTTTTCGTTAGTTAATTTGGAAATTAGAAATAATCTTCAAAGCGTTTTAATTATAAATGATAATGACTTTAGTTATAAAACACAACTATATTTTAATGAATTAGTTAACAATAGTTATCGTATTTGTAAACCTAAAAATGTATTATTTAAAGAAAAAATATTTAAAAAATTCAACTAAGAGGTGTGACCTCTATTAAATAAATTAATTTATTGAAGTATATTGTGAAATGTAATGCTATATTTAATATTGTGTTATGACGCTAAAGGAGAGAAAATGATAGCAAAATTTGGAGTGGCAGGTGTGCCAGTAAATTATAAAGGTAAACCAAAAGATTTTTATGATTGGCTTAAAGGTATGGGGCTTAATGCTTATGAAGTTCAATGCACTTTTGGTTTTAAAATGAGCGATAAAAATAAGGAACTTGTTTTAAAGGCTCAAGATGATGGGTTTTATATCAGTATACATGGCCCATATTATATCAATCTTGGAAGCATTAACCAAACAGTTGTTGCACGCAGTATCGATATTTTAAAGCAAGGTGTAGAACTAGCCAAAAGCATTAATTGTAATCGCATTATATTTCACCCAGGAGGTGGACACGAAAATACCGAGCAAGGACGCAAAGAGGCAATTAGTCGTATAATTAATCATCTAAATACTATTGCTAGCGAAGTTGATATGGGCTCGGTGCGTTTTTATCCAGAAATTGGTGGTAAAACCGCTAATCTTGGCTCGTTAGATGAAATAATTGAAATATGTAAAGGTTGCAAATATGCTTATCCTTGTATTGATATTGCACATCTTCACGCCAGAGAGGTTGGTTCAATCACTTCAAAAGACATTTTAAGGGCAAAATTAGAGCATTTAAGGGCGAACTTGCCAGATAAGTTTAATCAGGTACATTTCCACGCATATACTATAAATTATGGCGATAAAGGCGAAGTTAAGCATTTGGTTCACGGCGAGTCTATGCCAGATGGAAGTGAAGGGCTACCTAATCTTGATTGGTTTGTGGATTTGTTGCACGAATTTAATCTAGAACCTTGGGTTATTAGTGAAGCTCACGACAGCCAAGAACTTGGTGCAAAATATATGAGAGATAAATATTATAACTAAAAATATGGAAAAATTTAAGTTTGTTATAACTGAAAAGATTGATTTAAGTAAGGCATTGCGTAAAGCGTTACCTCTTCTTTCTAATTATCAAATTGAAAAGTTATTTAAAGATAAAGACGTAAAGGTTAATGGCGTGCGTAAAACCAAATCTTGTGTTGTTAAAACTGGCGATGAAATAGAAGCATTTTATCAAATAAATAACGAACCTTGGTGTGAAATTGTATTTGAAGACGACAACATTTTAATTGTAAATAAACGTGCTGGTATTGAGGTGATAAGTGATAATGACAGGAACTTATTAGATATATTAAAGTTGCAATATAATGAACTATATGCAGTACATCGTATTGACCGAAATACACAAGGACTAGTTGTGTTTGCTAAAAATAAGGTTGCTGAAACAGAACTTTTGGAAGCCTTTAAAAAGCGTACTATAATTAAAAAATATCTTTTAAAAGTAAAAGGTAAAGTCGCTATTGAGGCAATCAAGCACAAGATGTATTTAAAAAAGTTAAGTGAAAGTTCAAAAGTGCTAGTATCCGAAATTAAAACTAGTGGATATGATGAAATTGTAACCAAATTTAGTTTAATTAAATACGAAGATAATGAAACATTTTTAGAGGCTGAACTTGTAACAGGTAAAACACATCAAATAAGGGCACATATTGCATATTTTGGTTATCCAATTGTAGGTGATGGCAAATATGGCAAGGGTGATGATATTATGTGTTTAACGGCATATTTTATGGGCTTTAATTTTCCTAAAAAGTCAAATTTAGAATATTTAAATAATAAAACATTTGAAATAATACCTATTTGGTGGAAATAAATAAAAAATAGACTGATTTATTTCAGTTTATTTTTTATTTGCTTTACAAATATTAAATAATTTGATAATATCAATAATTAGGGAGGGTATAATTATGAATAAATTATGGTCTAGTAAGATTCAATCTACTGAAATGCTGTATTATTCGAGGCTTGAACGCTTTAACGAGCAAAATTGCAATACTTGGTTTAATTTGCTTAAAATTAAAGACGGAATGAGAGTACTGGAAGTTGGCTGTGGTGGTGGCCATTTTACTAATATGGTAAAAAAACACTTTCCTAATTGCGAGGTATATGGTATAGACTTGGACGAAAATCATATACAATTTGCTAAATCTAAATGCAAAGAGTTAGGTTTAGATGTTAGTTATCAAGTGGCCGATATTAATGATTTACCTTTTGATGATAATAG
>JAZSRW010000033.1:0-2821 GCA_045538675.1 Candidatus Onthoplasma sp.
AAATAAAGGGATAAAATAAAGGTTTTATCCCTTTTTATATAAAAAAATTTTAAAAAATTTTTAAAAAAGTATTGACAAGACCTAATTGGTGTGATAATATATTGTCAAATCTAGAAGGAGAATATTATGTTTAGATTAATAAATAATAACAACAATAATAATTTAAACGCATTTAATATGGGTTTCATTTTTGTTGTTGAGAATATCTAAACGTATTAAACAAGACAATCAACACTCTCTTGAAACCTCAAGGGAGTGTTTTTATTTAGATTAATAAATAAACACACTCTCAAGCAGAGTGTGTTTTTAGTTAAAATAGAAATAAAATAAGATTAATGCCTTAGCAGGCTAATGATAATAACGACAATAAATTAAGGAGTGGTTTTAGTAAATTTTAAATTCCTTAAGCATATTAAAATTTACAACAAATAATATTATATAAATTTAAGGAGAAAAAATTATGAGAATTATAGAACAATTAATAAAAGAAAAATATTTACACATGAGCGTGCTTGATAAGCAAAAATATATCAAACAAATTAAAGATAGATTTGAATTAGAATTGGCAGACAAGTTAGACTTGACAAGAGTGTCTGCACCATTAATGGTTACCCGTGAAAGTGGATTGCAAGATGATTTAAGCGGAGTTGAACGTAGAGTATCGTTTGACATTTTAAAAGATGGTAAGGAACTTGAAATTGTTCAATCTCTTGCTAAATGGAAGCGTATGGCATTAAAGAAATATGGTTTTCCAGTACACGAAGGTTTATATACTGATATGACTGCTATTCGTCGTGACGACAAAATGGACGCAACACACTCAATTTATGTTGATCAATGGGATTGGGAAAAGGTTATAACTCGTGAAGACCGTACAGTAGATTATTTAAAACAAACAGTAAAAGATATTGTTGATGCAATCTGTGATACTAGTGATGTTTTAAAATCTAAAGGTTTTACAGGTGTTGATTTAAGTAGAGATGTTCACTTTGTTACCAGTCAAGAGTTGTTGGATATGTATCCTGGAACTACCGATAAAGAACGTGAATATTTAATTACAAAGAAGTACAAAACAGTGTTTATTATTGGTATTGGTGATGATTTAAGCGATGGAAAACCTCACGATATGCGTGCTCCTGACTATGATGACTGGAGTTTAGATGGTGACCTTTTATTCTATCATGAAGTTTTAGATATGGCACTTGAAATATCTAGTATGGGTATTCGTGTTGATAAGGATTCGTTATTAAAACAAATACAAAAGTCTGGTAAGCAAGAACGTTTGGAATATGCTTATCACAAAGCTATTTTAGATGAGCAACTTCCTCTTACTATAGGTGGTGGAATTGGTCAAAGTAGACTTTGTATGTTATTGCTTGGTCGTGCTCATATTGGCGAAGTTCAAGCATCTTATTGGGACGAAGATACAATACAACAATGTGAAGAAAGTGGTATTGAATTGTTATAAGGAGGTAAACTATGTTTAAAGAAAGTAAAAAAGAAATAAAGCAAATTAAAGATGAATTGGCTATATTAGAACACGATAAAAAGTTAACTCAAGAAATGTTGGAAGAAAAAAGAAAACAAGCAGAAAAAAAATATCTTCACCCAATTATTGAAAGGGAAGAAGAATGCAAATCAAGATTAAGTTTGATTCAACAAAGTATTATTAAAGGCTTATGTGAGGAATTAGATGCTTTTGCTGGCAAAACATCATCAAAACGTAGTGGAGATGCAACAGTTTTGCTAGAAGAATTTGAGCAAGTTTTACAATTTGATAAGAGTTTTGTGCAAGATTGTATTGAAAAGGCACAACCGTTATTTGAATATTTCTTAGAAATTGAAGATGTTGATAGTTGTGTCAGATTTCTAAAATCTAGAGAAAGAAAAGAGAGTGACCCTTATTTTGATGTAGAAAGATTTGCTAAAGATAAGGCCGAATATATTGAAATGGTAAAAGATTTACCAAAACCTAAATATACTACCGGTTCTGAATATATGATGAGTTTTGGTAAGTATTGGACCGATATTATAAAGTTTATACAACTTTGTGGTAAGATAGATGCTCGTAGTGCTAAAGCCGATAGTGAGGGCATATATTATAGTCCTAAAACAAAAGAGGCTATAATCAGTGCTTCTTTAGGCGAATATGGCGAAATGGTAAAATATTTATATGCCGATGGTAAATTTGGTCATAAAGAGAAGGATAGAGAGGTTTTGATGTATTGGCATGATGATGGTTATACTGCAGAATTAGAAAAACTTCAAGGCTATAAAAAATAACAAAAAAACTTGGACTAATAATCCAAGTTTTTTATTATAATATAGGTCCGCAAATTGTATCGGCTTCCAAGTAGTCGTGCAATCCGTCTATATAGTTGTCACCTAACTTAACCTTGTCTAATTCTGCAATCATAAATTTACGCCACTCTTTGCTATAAATTTTGCCAGTATTAGTTTCAATACATTCATAGTCTGTTATATGATAAATTGAACTCAACATATTTGAAAATACGTCAATATATTGTCTTTCATCACTATCAGCAACAATAACATTTCTGCAATTTGAGCAGGTTATATTTTTTATAAATTTGTCGATTTGAAAATTATCAATATGCTTTAAGTACATATATTACTCCTTTTGTTAAAGTTATTATATACCCAAAAGACGGTTTTGTCAATAGGGGTTTTTGTAAAAAGTTGATAAATTATATATTAACAAAATTAAAATTCTTTGAATATAGTTAAGTATGAAGATATATTGTTTTAAACTTCCTAAAGTTTTTAGTCCGTTTATAAAGTTGTTGTTTGGCAAAAGGGT
>JAZSRW010000094.1:0-11195 GCA_045538675.1 Candidatus Onthoplasma sp.
GCTCCCCCTGCCGGATATAAAACAATTAATGAGTTAATTGTTGCAAGAAAAAATTAAAAACCTGCCAACCAACCCCGGCGTATATTTAATGAAAGATAAATACAATAATGTAATCTATGTTGGTAAGGCTAAGAATTTAAAAAAGCGTGTAAGTCAATATTTTTTGCGTAAGCAAGATATACCAAAAGTTCAAGCAATGGTTGAGCATATTGTTGACTTTGATTTTTTCGTAGTTGCAACTGAGTACGACGCTTTGGCATTGGAAAGTAATTTGATTAAAAAATATCAACCGTATTATAATATACTTTTAAAGGACGGAAAGGCATTTGCATATATTAAGGTTAATTTGCGTGAGGATTTTCCAAAGTTTGAAGTAACACGTAAAATTAATAGTAAAGATAAATTTTTTGGTCCATATTTCGCAGGAATTAGTGCTAATGATATTTTAGATATTATTAACTATGCATATCCAGTACGCAAATGTGGACAAGTGTTAAGTGTAAATAGTAAAGTTAAAAAGTCGTGTTTGTATCACGATATGCATTTGTGTAGTGCTCCTTGTGCTAAAAAGATCGGACGAGAAAAATATCACGAAATTGTAAATTCGGCAATTAAATTTTTAAAGGGCGATACCAAAGAAATTAAAGAAATTTTAACCAAAAAAATGGAAACTAGTGCTAAAGCCGAAAATTTTGAAACCGCATTAATTTTGCGTGACAAAATTAAAATGGTAGATAGACTTAAAGACCGTGTGGTTATGCAACTACGCAATAATATTGACCTTGATGTGTTTAGTTTGTGTACAAATGGTGAACTTAGTGCAATGTGTGTTGTTGTTATTCGTGGTGGTAAGGTTCAAGGTGTGCAGTCATTTGATATTCTTAACTTTATTGAAAAGGACGAGGCGTATCAACAATTTTTGGTTCAATATTATACCACTCACGTATACAATGTAGATGAAATTATTTTACCAAATGATGTTGGTGACCTAGACGCAGTAAAACAATACATTGAAAATAAACATAATAAAAAAGTGACAATTACTCAACCTAGTATTAATACGGACAAGATGAAAATTCTTAAAATGGCAGAGCAAAATGCTTGTTTGCACCTTGAAAAGAACGTTGAAATTGCCAAAAAGAAGATAAATACTTCCATAGGTGCAGTTAAGCAACTTCAAAAAGAACTCGGCTTAACTCGTGAGCCAAAACGAATAGAGTGTTTTGATATATCTAATACTTTTGGCGAATATACTGTTGCATCAATGTCAGTTCTAATTAATGGCGAAAAGGCAAAATCACATTATCGCAAATTTAAGATTAAAAGTGTTGACTTTATTGATGATTTTGCTAGTATGCGTGAAGTTTTAACCAGACGAATGAGTGAATTAAAAAGTGATGATATTAGTTTTAGTAGTATGCCCGACTTGATTATTATCGATGGTGGCAAAGGTCAACTTAGCGTAGCACTTGATGTTATGCAACAATTTGGTTATAAAAATGATATAATAAGTTTAGCCGAAAGGTTGGAAGAAGTGTTTGTGCCACACGAAAGTAAATCAATATTTTTACCTAGGGGAAGTTATAGTTTACGATTACTTCAACTTGCACGTGATGAAGCACACCGCTTTGCAATAACATACAACCGCCAACTTCGCAGTAAAGGTATGTATAAGGGCGGACTTCAAGCAATTAAAGGTGTAGGACCAACAACACGTAAAATCTTATTAAGTAAATTTCGCACACTGGAAAATATTAAAAATGCAACCCTTGAAGAACTTCAAAGCACCAAAGGTATATCTAAAAAGGTTGCCGAAAATGTATATAATGCGTATCATAAAGAGATTTAAAAAAAAGAAAGTATTTATTTGCTTTCTTTTTTAGTGTCTTTGTTGCAATATTGTTGGATAAGTTCAATTAATTTGGATGTGTCCTCACTAATGCAACTTAGTTTTAAGTATGGTAGTAATTTGTCATTGTAGTATAATATAATTGTTTTTGTTTTTGGTTTAAACATTTTGTCTACGATTTAGGTTTTGATTTTTTATTGTACTTTTTTGTATAATCTCTATTTACTTGGGTGTAATCGTTTATAGGGACATATTTTATTTTGCCTTTATTCTTAAAGAATCTTGCTAGTAAGTTTATAGCAAAATACTCAATTTCGTTTATGTTTTCTCTAAAATCTGGATGTATTTCAGCATACATAAATCTATTCCAATTTGGAATCTCGGAACGATTTTTATGAATACGTTTTCCTAAATTAATTGCTCTGCCAATGTAGAATGTTTTATCATTATCATTAACTAAACAATATATTATAAATGGGGAAGATTGATATTTTTTTAGTTGACTGATATCCAGCCATTCACTATAATATGAGATAATTTGGCTGTCGTTCTTTTTATTGTACCAACCAAATAAATCTTTTTCAATAAAAGATTTGAAAATATTATCATAAATAGTTGAATGTTTTAAAAATGTAGAAAAATAAATTTTATCATTTTTACAATATACTGATAAAAATTCTTTATGCTCATTAGGAAGTTTTGCACTAAAATTTTTTGTGTTTCTATCTACTAATTTTTCACCCTCAAAAAAGAAAAATGAACTAGTAAATTCTTTTCTTAACGCGTTTTTAAGATCTGAATTATATGTGATTTGTAAAACGGGTCCGCCTTTCGATGGTTGTCTGTTTTTAAATCCTAAAGTGCCATTGTAAGAAGTGTTATTAAATGATATTTTAATAGGTTTTGATGTTCCCCAAGGAATCTGTGATGGATCAAAAAATAAATCCCAATAATCTTTGCTTACAGTAAATCCCCAATCTAATAATGTGTGGCCAATTTCTACAACAAATTTTTTCATTTGTAACCTCCATATTTTATTATAGCACATAAGACTAAAATTTGTATCATTAAACAAAAAGAAAGCAAGTTATTTGCTTTCTTTTTTGTTACAATATTGTTGGATAAGTTCGATTAGTTTGGTTGTGTCTTCGCTGATACAACTTAGTTTTAGGTACGGTAGGTATTTATCGTTGTAATAAAGTATAAGTGTTTGAGTTTTAGGCTTAAACATTTTGTCCACAATCGAAGTTTTTATTTTATAGCCCATAAATTTTGAGTTGTCGGCATAAGTGCAAGCGTCTTCATATGCTTTTAATATATAATTTTCGTATAAAGTGTATTCAACTTTAATAAGGGACTTTTTTACTGCAAAAATTGTCCACACAATACAACTAAGTATTGTGGTAAATGATATTGTAATTACTAACCAGTGGTTAAATATAAGTATAAATCGTACAAATATTAATATTAATATTGCAGATAACACACTCATAATTACCGCATTGGTTTTACGATACTTTTCTACATCAACATTAATTTCGTGTATTTTTTTGCCAAGCACTGGTGGACATTCGTTAATATGCTTGTGTGGATTATGAGTTTTTTGTTGATGAATATCTTGTTTGATTAAATTATTCTTATTCTTTTTCATAACTTTTCCTTATCTTTCAAGATTGTTTTTAGGACTATATCGTTTAACTAAGATAGGTTCTTTTTTAGATTTATTTTTAAAAGTTTCTTGTAATAATTCTTGAGATGTTGTTTTAACTGAACTATCAACAACTTCTATTCCTATCAAAGATATTAATTTTTCAATAATTCGCATAATTTACTCCTTAATTGTATTATAGCACAAAATTTAGATTTGTAAAGACTTAAACATTAAATTTAAACACAACAATGTCGCCGTCTTGCATTACATAATCTTTTCCAGCACTTATGATTTTACCTTTAGCACGAGCATTTGCATAGTCGCCCGCTTCGATAAGGTCATCATATTTAACCACATCAGCACGGATAAAGCCACGTTCAAAGTCGGTGTGGATTTTGCCTGCGGCTTGAGGGGCAAGTGTGCCTTTTTTGATTGTCCAAGCCCTAACTTCCTTTTCGCCAGCGGTTAGAAAACTAATTAGTCCTAGCAATGAGTAACTAGCAACAATTAGTTTGTCAAGGCCAGAGTGAGATATTCCAAGTTCTTCCATAAACATTTCGCGTTCTTCATCACTTAGGCTTACAAGTTCTTCTTCAAGACGAGCACAAAGTGATATCATTTCAGCACCCTCAGATTTTGCAAGGGCTTCTATTTTTGTTAGATTTTCACGTTGATAGTCGTCAAGAGTATCGCTAGTGTTGGCTACATATATAATTGGCTTTGTTGTGATTAGGAAAAATCCATTGACGATTTTTTGTTCTTCTTCATCAAAGGTTAATACACGTGCTGGCTTTTGGTCGGCAAGAGTTTTATAAATTCTATCTAACAATTCTTTTTCCTTAATAGCGGTCGCGTCGCCACCGTGAACAAGTTTATCAACCTTGCCTAGACGTTTTTGCACAGTTTCTATATCGGCAAGTATAAGTTCCATATTAATTGTTTCGATATCACGAGCAGGGTCAACGCTTCCGTCAACGTGGATAATATTGTCATTTTTAAAGCATCTAACCACGTGTAAAATAGCGTCAACTTCTTTAATATGGCTTAAAAACTTGTTGCCAAGTCCAGCACCTTCGCTAGCACCCTTAACAAGACCTGCAATATCCACAAACTCAATTTGTGCAGGGGTAACTTTTTGAGTGTTATACATTTTTGCTAGCACGTCAAGACGTGGGTCGTATACGTCAACAACACCTACATTTGGTTCGATTGTACAAAAAGGATAATTGGCACTCATTGCACCAGCCTTTGTAATTGCATTAAATAATGTGCTTTTGCCTACATTTGGCAAACCTACTACACCTAATTTCATAATTCACCTACATAATATAATATTTTCTAACATATCATACTATAAATTTAAAAATTAATCAAGGTATTTTTATGTTTTTTATTTATATTCTTATAGGAATTGTACAAGGGCTGACCGAATTTTTGCCAGTTTCCAGTAGCGGACATATACTTTTGCTTGGCGAAATATTTAATGTGGAACTAGATATTATCTTTTTAAGTGTTGTAGCACATTTAGGAACTTTGTTATCCGTAATTATTTGTATGCGTAAAAAATTAGCATACTCAATCAAGCACCCGTTTTGTAAAACTAACTGGCAATTGCTGGTGGCGACCTTGCCTTGTGTAATAGGGGTATTATTGTTTAATGATTTGGTGGATAAGTTGTATTCAATCTACTTTTTGGTGGCGGGATTTTTGATTACTGGGATATTGTTGATTGTGGCGGATATTATAAAACAAAAAAGTCAAAAGTTTGGGTATAAACACGCTGTAAGTATGGGAATTATGCAGGCGGTGGCAATCTTGCCAGGTATTAGTAGGTCGGGTAGCACGATGGCGGTTGGAATGATGAGTGGTGCCAATAAGGAAGATGCTTGTGAATTTACTTTTCTAATGAGTATACCTATAATAATTGCTTCGGCAGTGTTTGAAAGTATTGAAATGTTTACAACTGGCATAAACATACAAATTATTCCATCAATATTAGTGTTTGTAACATCATTTATATTTGGAATTTTATCAATCAAACTAATGTTAAAAGTGCTTAAAAACAATAAACTTTATATGTTTAGCATTTATTTACTAGCATTGTCGGCGGTTACGCTGTTGGTTGTATTATAATTAAACTATTTATCAACTTATTATCAACTTAACGTTGACTTTTTGTGGATAAGTTAGATTTTAGTTTTAGAAATAAAATAGAAAATTTTGATTAGTTTTGTAGAAAAATGGAAAACTACAACACAAATTTTTACAAAGGTATTGAAATTGTTAATTATTTGTGATATATTAAAGTTAACAAGCGGAT
Source organism: Candidatus Onthoplasma sp. (assembly GCA_045538675.1). Taxonomy (GTDB): domain Bacteria; phylum Bacillota; class Clostridia; order Christensenellales; family UBA1242; genus Onthoplasma. The sequence continues at coordinate 5,821 of JAZSRW010000094.1, forward strand.
TTATTTAATGATTGGAAAGTTTTAAGGCCTTTCAATCTATCTAAATAATCTAAACGGAAGTCGAGTTGTTGGCTTCAATGTTTTTTACTCTTGTACATAATATATGGTTGTACAACGATTTTTTAACCCTCAAAATTTGGCTTGGGTAAGGGGTTTTTTATAAAAATTTATTAAAAGGAGGAAAATGTATGGTTAGAAAAATGATTATTGACAGACGCAATAAAAATAGAGCCAGCACTATTGAAGATGGTGTTTTGTTACGTTTTAATGCTGATGATTTGATTGATGGCGTGTACGTTGTGCCAGATGAAGTGCATACTATTAAAGCATATGCATTTAACGAAATTATAGAAGTGAAAAAAGTTATATTGCCTAAAACATTAAAACGTATTGAATATATAGCATTTGCTAATTGTGGATTAGAGGAAATTAAAATACCAGAAGGCATTACCGAAATTGAAATTAGAACTTTTAGAAACTGTCCAAACTTAACTAAAGTGAGTTTACCTACCACTTTAAAAATGATTCGTACAAACGCATTTGATGGTTGCGATAATTTAAAGGAAATTGCAGTGCCTAAAGATACGCATATTGCTAAAGACGCTTTTGGTAATAGTAAAATTAATGTGGTTTATCAAGATAATATCGAAGTAACTAGATAATAGTTACTTTTTTAGTATAAATTTTAATTTGCCTATTGAAATGTATTAAAAGTTATGTTAATATATGGGCATAGGAGAAAATTATGAGTAAAGGGTTATTAAATTCAATGGTATTAAAAAACTTGTTTGAAGATGTTGATGGAGCAGAATTGTTGCCATCACTAATCGAAAGTGGAGTTATTACCAAAGAACAAGTTGAAGAATATTACAAGGCGAATATTAAATCACAAAAGGTGTCAAAGCCTACATATAGCCTAATTGAAGATGGTGTACTTGTTAGGTTTGATGAAAGAGATTTGGATAAAAATGGTGGATACATAACGCCAAAGGGAGTGCACACAATATGGTGTTCAGCATTTGAAAAATGTTGTAAGTTACATAAAATTCATATAGGTAGGGATGTCGTTGAAATAAAAAGTAGGGCATTTTATGAGTGTAGAAATCTAGAACAGGTCACAATGACAAACAGTGTAAGAAAAATGGGACAATATGCTTTTAGAGATTGTGTGAGTTTAACCGCTTTAAAGTTATCAGACAACTTAAAAGACATACCTGCATGTGCATTTGCTGATTGTAAGCATTTATATACAATAATACTTCCTCACAAACTTGAACAGATTTGTGATTGTGCGTTTGCAGATTGCATTAACCTAACTACAATATACAATATACCAGCAAGTTTGGGTTGGGTGCATACTGATGCATTTAATGGGACACCAATTAAAAAAGACTTTATGAGATTGTATTATAAAAATATAGAAGAACAAAACCAACAAAAAGGAAATACAAAATAAAATGGAAAAAAGTATAATACAAAAAATGATAGAAGCAGAGATTATAACCGAAAATGATATTGTTGAATATTATAACAATAATCTTAAAGAACAAGTGGAAAGTAAATCACAAAAGGCACAAAAACCTACATATAGCATAATTAAAGATGGTGTGCTTGTTAAGTTTGATGAAAGAGATTTAGATGAGTATGGAAATTATACAACGCCAGATACTGTAAAGAAAATTAAAAAATATGCTTTTTCTAAAGTCAATGCAGAAAAAATAACTTTGGGTAAAAATGTTAAGTATATAGAAGAACGTGCCTTGTGGGATTGTAACGCAAAGAAAATTGAAATTAAAGGAAATGTTAAAAAAATTGGAGATTATGCTTTTCATCTATGTTTAAATTTAGAGGAAATAGAGTTGCCTGATTCGTTGGAAGAAATATCAAAAAGTATGTTAGATAATTGCATTAAATTAAGAGCGATAAAACTTCCTAAGAATTTAAAATATATAAGAAGTTATGCTTTTGCTAGATGTCCATCATTAATGAATATTAGTGATTTACCAGCGGGCTTACAACAAGTTGGAATGTATGTTTGTGTGCATACTCCTATTGAAAATACATTTGATTATATGGTAAGAAATCATCCTTGTACGGTAGAACGTCCATGGATGTGGTAGAATTTGAATACAAAAAAGGAAATATAAAAAATGGAAAAGAGTATAATACAAAGATTAATAGATGCAGGAATAATTACTAAAAATGATATTGATGAATATAACAAGCAAAGTGCAACGGGATTAATCGGACAACAAACTAATTTTAAAGAGATATATGAACAGAACTTGAGAGAGGAGCATGCCTTTATTGAAAATGGTGTGTTGGTTAGATTTAAGGAAGGCGAGTTTACTGAACGATATATTGTGCCTAGTTATGTTACCGAAATTAAAGCAGAGGCATTTCATAATTGTAAAAAGTTGAAGCAAGTAATTATTCCTAATGGAATTAAAGAGATTAAACACGCAACATTTGCGCATTGCGAAAACTTGGAAAGCATAATACTACCAAATAGTGTGGAAGTAATAGAAGATGACGCTTTTGTTGGCTGTGGATTTAAGTATATTGACTTGCCTAAAAATTTAAAAATAATAGGGAGAAGTGCATTTTTTAATACCAAATTAGAAAGTATCGATATTCCAGATAGTGTTGAACAAATTTATAATAACGCATTTATGGATAATAAACATTTGGTACAAGTTAAGTTGCCAAGTGGTTTAAAGATAGTAAGAAGACATATCTTTGAGGGTTGTGATAGGTTGGAAGAAATTTCAATACCAGAAGGTGTGGAAGAAATTAGAGAATCAGCTTTTTGCGGTTGTAAAAGTTTAAGCAGAGTATATTTACCACAAAGTTTGCAATCAATTGATAGAGGTGCGTTTTATAATTGTGAAAGTTTGATTAATATTAATGCAAATAGTACTAAGGCACAAATTAATATGCCAAGAAATATCAACTTTTTGTTTTACAGCGCGTTTGGAAATACTCCTGTAACAGATTTGGTTGATGAATTTATTGAAAAAAATAATATTACACGACATCCTTGGATGCCAACTAATAATCAATAATCACATAAGCAACTCGTTAAGGGTTGCTTTTTGTTTTATAAAATAGTTTGATAAGTTTGCATAACAAATTGACTTTTAGATTTTTTAGTGATAAGATATAAATATAATGATTAGAGAAGGGCGAAAAGCGAATAATTAAGGACGCTTTCGCATTATAATAGAACTATAAGTTCTAATGGAGGGAATATGGCATTATCAGGAGATTATCATACTCATACTAAATATAGCCGTCGTAATCACGGCAAGGGCACAATTGAGGAACAAGTAAAGGCAGCGGTTGAAAAGGGTTTGGCGCAAGTGGCTATTACTGACCATGGGTTTAATCAAGTGCTTTATGGGGTAAGGCGTAGCGATATGGCTAAAATGCGTGAAGAGATTGATGAGGCAAAGGAACGTTATCCTATTGAAGTATTGCAAGGTGTAGAAGCAAACTTGATTTCAGCACGTGGGGATATTGACATTGAACCAAGCGATTATGAATATTTGGATGTTTTGCTTTGCGGATATCACAAACTAGTTAAAGGCAAACGCAAACGCGACTTCTTTTTCATATTTAAAAATTTGTTAAGCAGTGTATTCCATATAACCTCTCGTCGTCAACGTGAACGTAATACTAATGCATATATAAATGCTATGAAAAACTATGATATTGACGTGCTTACACACTTAAACCATGGTTGCAAGGTAAATGTGCAAAAGGTTGCCAAAGTGGCGAAGGAAACTAATACATATATTGAACTTAACGGCAAACGTCTTGGTATGAGTGATAAGGAAATTATGATTGCATACAATGAAGGGGTTAAGTTTATTATTGATAGTGACGCACATAGCCCTAAACGTGTTGGCGATTGTCACCTTGGACTTGAAGCAATGTTAAGATTAGGTATACCAGAAAGTGCGGTGGTTAACTACAATAGTTTGCCAACCTTTAAGGCAGATAAACGAAGAAAGGCTAAAAAATAATGATTAAAAATTTACAAAGCGATATATTGCAAGGCATTTCTACAACCACTTGTTGTAGTAATGCTTTTTTGAGTGCGGTAATTAGTGTAACTAAGGACGAAATTGGCGAAAACCAAATGGTTCTTACCTGTCCTACTTTTTTGTACGATAAATTTTGTACAATACTACGTAATTTTTATCCAGACCTTAATATCCGCTTTTCAAAACTTGGATTGGTTATTAGTGGCAAGAGTTTGATTGAAATGTTGGGCGAACTTGATATTGCATATTTTAATAATGGAACACTTGAATTGTCCAACCCTTGTAACGAAACAATGCTTGCAAGTGAGTGTTGTAGGATAACATATCTAAAAGGTGTATTTTTGTGCGTTGGTAAGATTTATTACAACAATGATACAAGCGGTAAAACGCAAGGATACAGTGTGGAATTTGTGTTTAAAGACTATCAACTGGCTGATGATGTTAAGGCACTTTGCAAATTTTTAGGTCTTAACTTAAAATCGGTCAAACGTGGCAACAATATTGTACTTTATTCTAAGGACAGTCAAGTAATGGTTGACTTTTTGGTTAAAATTGGTGCAATGAACGAGGCGTTTGAACTTCAAAACAGTCTTGTTATGCGTGAAATACGTAATGACGCTAACCGCAAGGGCAATTGCTTTGACGCAAACCTAAATAAGACGATTAATGCAAGTGTTGAGCAAGTGTTGGCTATTGATTATATTATTAACCATTATGGGCTTGAGTATTTGGAACTAAGTTTGCAAGCGGTAGCATTGCTTCGTATTGCTAATCCAGAAGCACCACTAAGTGAGTTGCAAAAATTGTATCCACAGCCAATTACCCGTGCAGGACTTAAATATAAGTTGGATAAGATTATAGCGATTTATAAGGATTTGAAAGGAATTAGTTAAAATATTGTATATTTAATTAAATAATCATTATTGACAACTGTTAGTTTTGGTGTTATAATGCGGACAAAGTTAGGAGGACAAAATTATGAATAATGAACAAAAAGAACTTACACTTAAAGATGTTGAAAAAATGACAGATGAACAACGTGCAAAGATTACACCAGAGCAAAAAGCAAAACTTATGGAAGAAAGAGAACGTAAAGAACGTATTAGGTACTTAGAATTTGTAAATAATTCAAAGTTTAGTGAGTTTATGCAAAATAATGGTTATAAACTTGTAGGGTATGACCATAACCACTATAACTTTGAGAATACTTATAGATATTTTTCTAATTTTGGTGGATATTATAGAGATTATATATGTGCTAACAAAAGTTTAATTTTACTTGGACCACAAAGTGAGTGGGAAAAGTATCATATTGATAATTTTACG
>JAZSRW010000026.1:0-8758 GCA_045538675.1 Candidatus Onthoplasma sp.
CGCTTGGCCTCCGACTTTATTTAGCGATAATTAACGATAAAAATAGATATAATCCAGACAATTTTAAAGGTATGAAATTTGAAAAGATTGATGTTAAAATGGGTGACTGGTTTAAAAAAACTGGGATAATTGAGAGTGAAACTTTAGAAGCTTTAAAGAATGCAACCTTGGAATTAATGGCTTGGGGTGGAACTTGCACTGTTAATTCTGCAGGAAGAACTCAATTTGACCAAGTATATGCAAAACTAGAAAAATTTGCAGGCGTTTTAAAAAGTACAAAATCTATAAAAAAAGCAGTTGCTAAAACTAGTGCTGAAGTTGCACGAATCGGTTATAGCGAACACTTATCAAATTTGGCTGTAGACTTAAAAATTGATACACAAAAACTAATTGTTCCTCCAAGAATTAAACAAAAATACCCTAATGAAACTGATATTGGTAAATTAAAATTTTTAACCAAACGTTTGATGATGGAAAAATGTGGATTTATTTTAAGATATCCTATATCTCCTCGACTAAAAGATGTTACAGGCGTGGCTAATCCAGAAGGATGGCATTGGCGTTATGTTGGTCCAGAACATTCACATATGATTGCAAAAATTCGTGAATATGTAACTAATTTACTGGACGTTAGAGATGAAAATAACAACCAAGTTACTCAAGAAGTATTTTTAGAGGATTATGTTCAAATTTTGCAACAAAATTTTAAAGCGGATAACGAACAAGACTTATTGCATCAATATGCAGATTACTTTATTAAAAATATTCTTAATCACGATGAGGAATTTAAATTTAATTAATTTAACATTATAAAAAAGTATATAGTTACTACACTATATACTTTTTATTTTATTTATCTTTTTTGTTCTTTTTGCTGTCTTCTTCTACTACCTTAACAGCATCGCTAAGTTTAACAGATACTATCTTTGACACACCTTTTTCTTGCATTGTAACACCAAATAAACTATCTGCAAGTTCCATTGTAGGTTTACGGTGAGTAATAACAATAAATTGAGTTTCTTGAGAGAATCTCTTTAAATATCTAGCGTATCTTTCAATATTGTTATCATCAAGTGCTGCTTCGATTTCGTCTAGGAAACAGAAAGGCATTGGACGAAGTTTTAATATTGCAAATAATATTGCAATAGCAGTCATTGTTTTTTCGCCACCACTCATAAGTGTTAGATTATTCTTTATATTCTTACCTGGTGGACAAGCCTTAATTTCAACACCAGCACATAGAGGGTCCTCACTTGGAAGCAATTCAAGACACGCTTCACCACCACCAAATAGTTCTTTAAATACTTTAGTAAAGTTTGCATTAATTTTATCAAATTCTGTATTAAATTTTTGCAACATTTTGCTAGAAAGGTCTGTAATTATGTTTACAAGATTGGCTTCTGCTTTTTGTAGGTCACTAACTTGAGCACTCATTTCCTCGTATCGTGCACCTTCAGTCTTATATTCCTCAATAGCATTGATATTGATAGAACCTAAAGAAGCAATTTGAGTTTTGATACGATTTATTTCAATCATACCCTCTCTAATCTCAAATTCTTCACGTTTAAATGGTAAACAGTCATTATAAGTCATCTCATATTCTTCGTATATGCGTTCTTGCATATTCTCAATATCAATATCTACTTTTTGAAGTTTTGTATCTTCTTGATATATTTTATTTTGAAGTCTTGAGATTTCTGCTTGAACCTCTGTCTTTTTGTCATCAATATCTTTTAATTCAGCCAACATTGACGCTCTTGATTGACCAAAAGTACTAAGTTTTGCATTTAGTTTGTCCAACTCTTGCCCAATGCCTGAATCGTCAACATCACGCATTGCTTCACGTTGAATATTTTTTATTTGATTAAAGATTTCTTCTTGTTTAGAATATTCAACTCTTGCTCGTTCGATATTTTCATAACTTTCAGCAAGTTTTAATTCATAACGCTCAATTTCAAGTTCTAACGACTTGATTTTTTCTTCGCTACTAGCAATCTTAATCTTATATTCAGTAATTTGAGCATTATATTGTTCACGTTTAGACTTAAGTTCGGTATACATTGATTGAGTATTATTAGAACTTTCGTCCATCAATTTTTGAGATATTGTAATATCGCTTTCTAAACTATCTACACTGCTTATCTTGTCCTGAATATCATTAACTAATTGCTTTGCAATTGCTAGTTGAGATTCATATTGTTTGATGTCAGTAGTTAACACATCAAATTTATCTTGCAATGCTTGTAATTTAGATATTTTTGAAGCAAATTCAGCATTTAATTGTTGAAGTTTTATAGTGTTTTCTTCTCTTGTTTGACGAAGATTTACCACTTTCTCTAAAATTTTCTTATTAGAAGTCTCTAATTCTTGCAAATATTTAGTGTTTTGTTCAATCTTTTTAGCAAGTTCCTTTATTTCGTTTTCTTTTCCTACAATAGATGTGCCTTTAGACTTTTTACTACCACCAGACATTGACCCTTGAGGCGACAACACATCACCATCAAGAGTAACTATCTTAAACGAATATCCACTGTCACGAGCAATCTTTACAGCATTATCAAGATTATCTACTATCACTGTGCTTCCAAGCAAACTATCTATAACACGCTTATATTCTGCAGGATAAGTTATGATTTCACTAGCCACACCTAAACAGCCCTTGTTATCTAGGTACTTTCTGTCATTTGCTAGCAAAGTTCTAGGCTTAACAGCACTCATAGGCAAGAATGTTGCCCTACCAATATCGGCAGACTTTAAATAATTAATTAATACTTTAGCATCATCTTCATCTTGTGTTACAATATTTTGAACACTTGCACCAAGGGCAATTTCAATAGCCGTAGAATATTTTGAATCAACCTCAATAATATTACCAATAACACCCTTAATCGCACTAGATAATTGCTTGTTAGAACTACTGTCCTTTAACAAACGTTTAACAGCCGTTTGATAACCCTCAAAATTGGCTTGAAGATTGACTAATAATTCCTTACGGTTTGTATCATTAGAAATTGCTGACTTATAAGCAAAAATTTCGTTATTTAATGATGCAAGTTGACTTTCTAAATCTTGAAGACTAGTTTTTGTTGACATCAACTTATCTTCAGTAACTTCCTTTTGTTTACCAGTGGCATCAACATCTACTGAAATTTGATTGATTTGAGTTTGTAATTCTTGTAAATCCGCTTTTAAAATACTTAATTTTTCGCTATCAGCAAGTACATTTGCTTGCACAGCATCACGTTTAGCTACCAATGCTGACATATTAGATTTAATATCAGTTAACTTTGATAAATTATCAATATATGCCCTATGGCTAGCTTCTTTACTATCTTCATTTTCAGTAATTTTATCAACAAGTTCTAAATATTCATCAGAAAGTTTTTCGCTTTCAATACGCAAAGATTTTAAAATTTTAGATTCGTCTTCCTTACTATTAGTAGCGTTAGTTAGCAAGGTTTGAAGTTGATTGTGTTCCAACTCTAAATTTTTAAGGTCGTTTGCCACACGATTGGTCTGTTCTTCAATACGTGACATACGTTCATTTAATAAGTTATTTTCGCCTTGCTTTTTCTCATATTGAACAGTTAAATTTAAAACCTTGTCGTGTAATTCGCTAATAGTACTGTCCATACGATTAATTTCTTCCATATTAGCGTTAGACTTTATTTGAAGATTGTCATATTCGTTTTGCTTTATATTTAAATTGTCCGTATATCCTTTTTTACGAATATTTATTTCTTCTTTGATTGTACTTGCATGCTCGTATTGATAAATATAAGCATTAACCTCTAAATCCTTAAGAGTATCACGCAAAGCAAGCGATTTTTTAGCGGCCTCCGATTGACGCCTTAAAGGTTCAAGACGACGCTCAATTTCGGTCATAATATCGTTGGTACGCGATAAGTTGTCGCGATATTTACGTAATTCATTTTCAGCCTCAACCTTACGAGCCTTAAATTTTGAAATACCCGCAGCGTCTTCAAAAATTGTACGTCTATCTTCTGGCTTTGAAGATATGATTTGCTCTATTTTACCTTGACCTATAATCGAATAACCTTCACGGCCAACACCACTATCGTACAAAAGGTTGACAATATCTTTTAGTCGACATAATTTTTTGTTTATGTAATATTCACTTTCGCCCGAACGATAAAGTTTACGAGTAATAACCACTTCATCATATTCGATATTAAACCATTTGTGAGTATTGTCAAAAACAATCGAAACTTCGCAATAAGACAACTTTTTACGCTTTTCGCTTCCGGCAAAAATAACGTCTTGCATAGTGTCACCACGCAATTCCTTCTTTCTTTGTTCACCTAATACCCAACGGATAGCATCTGCAACATTACTCTTGCCACAACCATTAGGTCCAACAATTGCGGTAATGCCACCATCAAAGTTGATTTTAGTAGTATCTGCAAATGACTTGAAACCAGTCATTTCAATCTGCTTAAAAGTAATCATAACTCCCCTTTTTGTCCTTTGTGAATTTAAATTAACATAAAAAAAGACCTTTAAGTACATTTATTATAGCAAATAATCTTAAATTTTCCAAACAAAATAAACAACTTTACTAGATTTGTAGTTATATTTGACTATAAAAAAGTAAAAAAGACTAAAAATTATTAGTCTTTTTATTTGTTTTTCAGCAATTCTTGCAATTTATTTTCATCAATTATTTCAATATTTAAACTTTGTGCTTTGGCTAGTTTACTGCCTGCGTCGTGTCCTGCAATTACAAGATCAGTATTTTTAGATACACTACTAGTGACGTCCGCACCTAGATTTTGTAATATTTTAGTTAGTTCGCTACGCCCATAGTTATCAAGTCCACCTGTTAGTACAATTTTCTTTCCACTAAAATAACTATTTGTATTTATTTCGGTTGGAAAGTTAATATTAACGCCAAGTTCTATCATCTTGTTGATATTATTTAGGTTATCACTATCGTTAAAATAATCTATTATATTGCTTGCCACCACTTCACCAATATCATTAACGCTAGTTAAGTCTTCTAGTGTTGCATTTTTTAAACTATCTAAACTTGGATAACGTTTGCTTAATACAAAAGCGGTCTTTTTACCAATATTAAGTATACCTAAAGCAAATATAAAGTTTTGCCATTCAACCTGCTTACTGCTTTCAATACTATTAATCAAATTATTAATCTTCTTATCCTTAAATCCTTCCAAACTTTGCAAATGTTCATTAGTCAACGTATACAACTGCCAAGGATATGCAATATTATGTGTTTCGTATAGTTGTTTTAAGGTTTGTACACTTAATCCGTCAATATTCATAGCCTCTCTAGTTACAAAATGAGTAAGACGTTCGATTATTTGCTCATAACAGCCATTATGATTAGTACAAAAGATGTTTGCCCCGACTTCTATTAATTGTTGACCACATGATGGACAAACGCTAGGCGGAACAATCTCCTTACTATCTTCACTAACTTCTGCAAGCCCTATAACTTCGGGTATAACCTCGTTACTTCGACGAACAAATATACGACTATTAATACTAACGTTCTTCTTTAATATATCGTTATAGTTATTTAACGTTGCTCTTGACACCGTTGCACCCGCTAGTTCTACCGGTTCTAACATTGCAATAGGTGTAACCTTGCCAGTGCGACCTACTTGCCAAATAACATCATTAAGAATAGTACTAATTTCTTCTGCTTCAAATTTGTATGCTATTGCCCAACGTGGAAAACGGTCAGTATATCCTAAATCTTCACGATGCTTGGTTTCGTTTAGTTTAAATACTAATCCGTCTATTAAAAAGTCCAACTCTGATTTAGTCTTTGCAATAATGTCAATAATAGACTTCATTTCGATTGTATTATGCACAAGTCCTAATATATCCGCCGCCTTAAATCCGTTATCCTTTAAAAAGTTGTTTACTTCCATTTGGCTGGTAAATTGTTTACCCTCAATATAACTTACATCATAAGCATAAAAATCTAGTTTACGTGATGCTGTAACCTTTGGGTCTAGATTACGTACAGCACCCGCCGCCGCATTACGTGCATTCTTTAGTGGTATATCTAGTTCACGATTAAGTTTTTCAAGTACTGACAAACGTATAATTGCCTCGCCGTGCACGTCCACTCTTCCTTTATATGGAATATCTAGCGGAATCGACCTTATTGTGCGTACTTGTTCGGTTACATCTTCGCCAACGCTACCATTACCACGAGTTACCGCTTGAGTGTATTTTCCATTTACATATGTTACAACTATTGTAAGTCCGTCAAACTTATATTCACAAGTATATTCTGGTGTAAAGTTAGATAATCTTTCATTTCTTGTAATCCAGTCCTGTATCTCATCTATGCTTTGACTTTTTTCTAAACTATATAGTCTATTACTATGAGTAACCTTAGTAAATTTTGATATAGGTTCGCTACCTACTTTATGTGTAGGCGAATTATCTAGTACTATACCTGTTTCCTTTTCCAGTTTAAACAATTCATCTAACAATCTGTCATATTCGATATCAGCAATTGTAGGATTGTCCAAAATATAGTATTGATAGTTATACTTATTAATCAATTCTACTAATTGTTTCATTCTTTCTAGTTTCATATATTTCCCCTTATATATTAATCAATAAAAGTTATTGGTGCATAATCTAGCGACAATGCCTTTTTACCTATAACACCAAAGTCAATAGTTACGCACTTATTAGTAGCATAACTACTGTTGTCTACAATTACACCTTCGCCAAACTTAATGTGCCTTACCTTTGCACCAACAACTACTTTGCTAGTATCAATAGTTTGCTTTGATATGCCTTTAGTTATTCCTGCAATATTTAATCCACCAATTTTAGTTCCGCCACCAAACGAATTATTAGAATAGTTGTTAGTATTGTAACTATTTGAAGAATATTGTGGCTTACTATTTGAATATCTATTAGCCGAATAACTATTATAGTCACTATTATTGCTACCATATTCCTTAACATATTTTGGTGTAGTATCTGTACCATAGTATCCACCATAACCAAATGCTTGGTCCTTAACCATATCAATCTCTCGCAAAAATCTGCTTTTAACAGCCATATCACGTTTACCATACATAAAACGTGAACTACTACTAGTTAAATACAAATCTTTACGTGCTCTAGTTATTGCCACATACATAAGTCGACGTTCTTCCTCTTGCTCATCAAGTTCGGCACGACTGACTGGGAATATCTTTTCCTCTAATCCTGAAATAAACACAGTATCAAACTCTAATCCCTTTGCTGCGTGTACAGTTGCAATAATTACACCATTTTTACTACTTTCAGTGTCAATATCACTTATAAGTGTAACACTTTCCAAATATTCGTTAAGAGTTGCACTTGGATTGGCTTCCTCATAATCCTTAATTGATTTCATCAGTGACGTTACGTTGATATATCTATCTAATTCAGTTTCATCTTTTTGATTAAAACTTTGTAGTATTTTAGCTTCATCTATGATATAACTAATCAATTCATATAATCCAACTTCTTCAGCCTTTTTGTCAATGTTGGTTAATAATTGTTTTAATGGTTGAAGTTTAGTACGTAATGCGGGTTTAATATCTTCAGTGTCACAATCTAGTATAATCTGCTTAATGCTACATTTACGCAAATCAGCAAGTTCTTTAAGTCTGGTAATACTGGTATCGCCAATACCACGTTTAGGAAAGTTTATAAGACGGCTAAAACTAGTACTATCATTAGGATTTACAATAGCGATTAAATAGGATAATGTGCTTTTAATTTCGGCACGTTCATAGAATTTAACACCATTATAAATCTTATGTGGTATGTTATATGCTAACAACTTTTCTTCAAATGGACGTGTTAAAGCATTTAATCTAAGAAGTATTGCAATATTGTTAAGGTCCACACCCATTGCACGTTGCTGTATAATATGACGCACCACATAATCCGCTTCGTCCTGCTCATCCCTAGCACAAAAATAAGTAACATCTGTGCCTTGGTCGTTAGTTGTATACAATTTTTTAGACAAACGATTTTTGTTATTTTCAATCAATTTGTTTGCCTTATCTAAAATTGACTTTGTGCTACGATAATTTTGTTCCAACTTAAATATCTTAACGTTTTTAAAATCTTTTGAAAACTGGAATATATATCCGACATTAGCACCACGCCAACTATATATTGATTGGTCCTCGTCGCCTACGATAAATACATTTTGATGCTTTGCACCTAATATCTTTACAATTTCGTATTGAAGTTTATTGGTGTCTTGGAATTCGTCAATATGAATATATTGAAATCTGTCTTGCAAACTATTTCTAACATCTTCATTTTTAACTAATAACTTATAAAAATTGATTAACAAATCATCAAAATCCATTGCGTTGTTTTTTAGTAGTTCGTTTTGATAAGCAAAATAACCACGTCTTACCATATCAACACCTTTAGTATGCTTATTAATTTCGCAATACTCGTCGATATGGATATTATCATTTTTAATTACGCTTATTGCGTGTTTGATACGAGATTTAGTTTCATCATCAGTTATACCCAAATCAGCAAACACTTGCTTATATACTTTGGTTTGGTCACTATCGGTATATATGCTAAAATTAGGTTGATAATCTTCTAATACCGATTGGTATTTACGTAGCATTCTAACACAAAAACTATGAAATGTTGCCACCATTACAAGGCTAGCGTCTTCACGAATTTTGCAAACACGCTCTTTCATCTCATTAGTTGCTTTGTTAGTAAAAGTAATAGC
>JAZSRW010000061.1:0-15099 GCA_045538675.1 Candidatus Onthoplasma sp.
AAGGCGAACAATATATGATGCCTTTGGCTCATTTACTTCTTGCTCCCAATATATTATTGTGTGCTTATCAACTCCAATTGCTTTGGCAAGAGCAAGTAAAGTTAATTTATTTTCAAGCCTTAATTCATTAATTCTTTTACCAATTATCATACTAATATTATGTGAGAAAACTCACCAAATATAATAAAAAGTGAGAAATCCCACCAAAACGCTTGACAAAAGTGAGAAATCTCACCTATAATATTGTTGTAACAATATGCTATGGGGAATATTGTTAAAACAAAAGGAGAGAGTATGAAAAAATTATTAACAAGCGTGCTAACATTAGCACTAGTATTATGTTGCTTTACGTTTGTGGGTTGTACTAAAGATGAAGATAATGATCCAAAACCAGCAACAATAGAGCAAACTTTGGCAATATGCGACCAATTTATAGCAGATATGCAAGCAATTCAAACTAAAATTTCTGCACCAGATTATGAATACCCAACAACAGATGCGGTGGAAAGTTCAACACCTGTGCGTGCTACTGACAAATCAAGCATAGGCATTGAATATTCTAATTATATGGATTTTGATTATACTTATGATTTTTTTGAAAATTCTACACTAGGGGGAGAAACTTATACTTCGAGTGATTGTTATTTATTAATAATGTATATGAGCCAATATTTAGATGAAAAGTTAGATATTTATAAAGGGAATAACTTAGATTTAAATAATGTATATAAATATAATACCGAGGATAATGGTTATAGTGCAACTAATTATTTAAAATTAATAAACAACAATTCAAAAATATGCTTATATTTTTACCAAGATACACAATATAGTTATTTATATGAGTTGACAATTAGTTTAGACGATAATAAAGGTTGGAAATCTTTTGAATACAAAGGATTTGATCAAAATAATGAATTATTAGAATTTGGATATTGTGAAAAATCAACAAATGTGAGCAGAGTGTTTGATAGAGGTGTTGTTACATATATTGAAACGGTAAAAGGAATTGATGAGATTTATCTTACTGACATAAATGAAACCACTCAAAAAATGATATATATTGATGGATTTTCAACTGATAGCATGAATGTAATACAAAGTCAAGCGTATAGTTATTTTGAAACTTTGAATATAGAAAATATTGCAGATAGTATTGATATTACAAATGCGGTTGAAATTGAGGTTAATTTAGGTGAATAATTAAAAATTTATAAATATCATAACCCCATATTGATTAATTTAAACTCTGGTTTATGCCAGAGTTTTTTAATTGTGTTTTATTGGAAATTGGAAAAATATTGGAACATTTCAAATTTAGTCTTGTTTTTTATTATAATTTATGGTATATTGTATATATTAGAGGTGAAATTATGTTAGCAAAAATCATGAGTTATGGCTTTTGGGGTATTGACGGATATGAAGTAAAGGTTGAAATTGATATTAATGCGGGTATACCAGGTTATGATGTGGTAGGTCTTGCCGATACTGCGGTAAAGGAAAGTAAAGAGCGTGTACGTGCTGCTATTAAAAATAGCGGATTTAATTATCCTATCAACAAGATAATTGTAAACCTAGCACCTGCACATACCAAAAAGGTGGGTTCGCTTTACGATTTGCCTATTGCAACTGGTATATTGGTGTCTAATGCTACTATTAGTCAAGCAAGTGTTAAAGACTATATTATTTTAGGCGAATTATCTTTGGACGGAACTGTAAGCAAGGTAAACGGAATTTTACCTATGCTTATTTCGGCAAAACAACGTGGATTTAAAAAGTTTATTATACCATACGAAAATATGCTTGAAGCATCATTTATTGATGAGGTGGAAGTATATGCGGTACGTTCATTGGCTGAAATGGTGCGTTTTGTAAGTGGGGAAATTGAGTTACCTAATATTGAAAGTAAATCGTTCTATGATTTGCAACACGAATTTGAAAATAAATATGATTTTAAATACGTTAAAGGTCAAGCAAGTGCAAAGCGTGCATT
Organism: Candidatus Onthoplasma sp.; assembly: GCA_045538675.1. Taxonomy (GTDB): domain Bacteria; phylum Bacillota; class Clostridia; order Christensenellales; family UBA1242; genus Onthoplasma. Next base: position 1,994 of record JAZSRW010000061.1, read on the forward strand.
GGAAATTGCCGCTGCGGGTGGACACAATATTCTTATGATAGGACCACCAGGTGCAGGTAAAACTATGATGGCTAAAGCATTTAGCGGAATTTTGCCAGACCTTACATTTGATGAAGCATTGGAAGTTACAAAAATACATAGTGTAGGTGGTGTGCTTGACCCTGATAAGGGCATTATTGCTCAACGACCAGTTCGTACACCACACCATACAACCACTATGATTGCACTTACTGGTGGCGGACATACTGCTAAACCTGGCGAAATTTCACTTGCACATAATGGTGTACTTTTCCTTGACGAAATGCCTGAATATAATCGTCAAACTATGGACGTACTACGTCAACCTATGGAAGATGGGCACATAACTGTAGCACGTAATGCTATTACTGTTACATATCCTGCAAACTTTATACTTGTTGGCAGTATGAACCCTTGTCCATGTGGCTATTATGGTAGTACTACAGTTAAATGTAAATGTCAACCAGGTGCAATCCACAAGTATTTAAACAAGATTTCAGGACCACTTATGGACCGTATTGACTTGCATATCGAGGTTGAGGCAATAACTTACGACGAACTTACCAGTCGTGACCTAGAAGAACCATCTAGTGAAATTAAAAAGCGTGTAAACAATGCACGTGCTATCCAACTAGAACGTTATAAAGGTAGCAAAATTTATTCAAATAGTAAAATGGGCGATAAGGAAATTCAAGAATATTGTCATTTAGACGAAAAATGTGTTGCTTTAATCGAACGTGCATTTAAGGTACTTAATTTAAGTGCACGTGGTTACACTCGTATACTTAAAGTGGCACGTACTATTGCCGACCTTGATGGTTGCGTAGATATTGATGCAAGCCATATCCAAGAGGCTATTCAATATCGTTCGATGGACAAAAAATTTGATGTATAGAGGATATAATGACTAACGAGAAAAGAAATATATTATTTTTGGATAATGCTTTAGAATTACCACTTGTAAAAAAGGCAAGGGTTCTTAAGTTATTTGATATGGATTTTGATATATATGGCAATTTTGATGATGTAAAAGATAAAATAAAAGAGGTTTTAACACCTTATGAATTTGCACATTTACAAAAGAGTGCCAAGCAAAATCTTGACCAAATAATTGAGGGATATAAGCGTGATAATATTAAGGTTGTAACAATTTATGATGAACAATATCCTCAAATTTTACGAGATATCGAAAATCCACCTTTTTGCTTGTATTGCAAAGGAAATGTTGATTTACTTAAAAGCAATTGTATTGCCGTAGTAGGTAGTCGTAAAATTAGCGATTATGGTCGCGTGGTTACTGCTCAATTTACTAAGGAATTGGTTGGTGCTGGGCTTACAATAGTGTCGGGTATGGCACTTGGTGTAGATAGCATAGCACATAATACGACTATTCAAAATCAAGGTGCAACAATTGCTGTACTTGCTGGCGGATTTAACCATATTTATCCTAGTGCAAATTTTGGACTATATAAGCAAATTTGTTCTAGCGGATTAGTGGTTAGCGAATATCCACCTAATGCCGAGCCTCTTTCATACAATTTCCCAGTACGTAATCGTATAATTGCGGGCTTAAGTAAAGGTGTGTTAGTTACAGAGGCAGGGCTTAAAAGTGGTGCATTGCATACTAAAAATTATGCAATAGATATGGGTAAGGAAATTTTTGCAATCCCTGGCAAAATTACATCTAGCGAAAGTGAAGGAACAAATAATATAATTAAACAATGTCAAGGCTCTTTGGTAACTAGCCCAAAGGATATTTTTGATGCTTTAGGCATAAAATTACAAGAAAAAACACAAAAAGAGGCTCAACAACTTGACATTATGACCACTTCTATATTAAATTATATACTAGCGGAAAAAAAGACTTTCCAAGAAATTGCTGATTTTACAAAACTTTCAACCCGTGATTTGAATACCAAGCTTATTGAAATGCAAATGGACGGATTGATTATTAAATTAGCAGGGAATGCATATATTTCTGTAAAATAAAGAGGTTATAATGAAATTAGTTTTAATAGAAGGACCAGGTAAACGTGAAAGTATCAAAAAATATTTAGGTTCAGGATACGAAGTGTTTGCCACCAAAGGTCATATACGAGATTTACCTACTGCAAAGTTTGGTGTTGATATATTACATGGCTATAAACCAAGTTACGAAGTTATGGCTGCTAAACGAGCAATGGTTAAGGAACTTAAGGACAAGGCCAGCAAAGCTGAAGCAATTTATCTTGCAACCGACCCGGACCGTGAAGGTGAAGCAATTGCGTGGCATTTGTCACATATTTTAGGTTTAAAGGAAGATGCTTTGGTGCGTACTGCTTTTAACGAAATTTCAAAGCCAGCAATTCAAGCAAGTATTGCTAGTCCTAGGGCTATCAATATGGATTTAGTTAATGCACAACAAGCACGTCGTGTCTTAGATAGAATTATGGGTTATAAACTTTCACCACTTTTGTCACGTAAAATTCGTAACAAATTAAGTGGCGGACGTGTGCAATCGGTTGTACTTAAAATAATTGTAGATCGCGAAAAAGCAATTCGTGACTTCGTAAAGGAAGAATACTGGAATGTATCTGCACAATTACTTAAGGGTGGCGATAATAAATCATTTAAAAGTGAATTAACGCATTTTAATAATGCTAAAATCAATATCCCTAACGAAACAGAATGTAAACGTGTTGAAACCGAGTTGAGTGCCAGTCAATTTGTAGTTGATACTGTAAAACGTAGTGTGATTGAAGGTAAAACACCACCACCATACATTACAAGTACATTACAACAAGATGCGATAAAGAAGTTAAAGATGACACTTAATACCTACACCAAATCTGCTCAAAGTTTGTATGAAGGTGTAGATATACAAGGTGAAGGCAAAGTGGCTCTTGTAACATATATTCGTACCGATAGTGTGCGTGTTTCACCTGAAGCACAAAATATGGCTAAAGAATATATCATCAACAATTTTGGTGCAGAATATGCACCTAAAAAGTTTAATGTGTATGGCGGAAAGAAAAATGTTCAAGACGCTCACGAAGCAATACGTCCAATTAGTTTAAAGTACACCCCACAAAGTTTGCAAGGTCGTATGGACGCTAGTTTACTTAAACTTTATACATTGATATTTAATAGATTTTTGGCAAGTCAAATGACAAATGCAAAATATGACAGTTTAACGGTCGAAATTAAGGCGGGCGACTACAAGTTCAAGTCGAGTGGTAAAGCCCTTATATTTGATGGTTTTACGCGTATATTTAACACAAGTGACGATGACGAAGAAAAATCAAACGGAATTAATATACCAAATCTAGTAGAAGGCGAGGTTTTAAATTTAAATAAACTTGATAGCGAACAACGCTTTACAAAACCGCCAGTTAGATTTAACGAGTCTACTATTATTAAGGAAATGGAAGATAAAGGTATCGGGCGTCCTGCTACTTATGCTAGTACAATTATGACACTGCTAACACGTGAATACGTGGTTAAGGAAACTAAAAATTTAGTACCTACCGAGTTAGGCGAAAAGGTGGCAGAATATCTTGAAAAGTACTTTGCTAATCTTATGAATATTAAGTTTACTGCACAAATGGAAGAACATCTTGACGAGGTTGAATTTAAGGGTATACCTTGGGAAAGTATTGTAGATGATTTCTATAAAGATTTTATAGTTCATCTAAACGAAGCCGAACGTAGTAGCGAAAGTATGAAAGGCGAGGCAGAGGCCACAGGCATTATTTGTGATAAATGCGGTGCTATGATGGTGTATAGGGAAGGTAAGTTTGGTAAGTTTATTGCTTGTAGCAATTATCCAAGTTGTAAAAATACTCAAAACTTAAATCAAGACCCTATTCCAGACGAAATGGGACCTTGTCCTACTTGTGGCAGTGCTTTACAAGTTAAGCGTAGCAAAAAGGGTGATAAGTTTTATGGTTGTAGCAACTGGCCAAAATGTAACTTTGCATACTGGGATATGCCGTTAAAGGAACGTTGTCCAAAGTGTAACCAACAAATGTACAAACATATATCACCTCGTAGTGAAAAAATATATTGTGCTAACAAGGAATGTAAGTAATGAAAATTAATATAATAGGTGGCGGATTAGCGGGTAGTGAAGCGGCACTTTATCTAGCAAATCGTGGTTTTAAAGTCGATTTGTATGATATTAAGGGCAAAAGTTTTACTCCTGCTCACCATAATCCAAACTATGCTGAAATAGTTTGTAGCAATTCGTTTAAAAGCGAGGACCCTACAAGTGCTAGCGGAATTTTGAAACAAGAACTATTAAGTTTAGGTAGTACACTACTTAAAGTTGCCTATGAGGTTAAAGTGCCATCTGGTGGTGCTTTGGCGGTAGATAGGGAATTATTTGCAATCAAGATAACCGAACTTATTAAGTCAAACCCTAATATAACACTTCACACTGAAGATGTTGGCGAGTTTGAAAGTGACGCAATTACAATAGTTGCAACTGGTCCACTTAGTACAGATAATATGTGTAAGGCGTTAAGTAATGTGATAGGTAGTGACTTTTTGTACTTCTTTGATGCGGCAGCACCTATCATTGATGCAGATAGCATTAATACTGATATTGCTTTTATGCAAGGTCGTTATGATAAAGGCGGTGCAGACTATTTAAATTGCCCTATGACTAAAGAGCAGTATTTAAAGTTTTATAACGAACTAATTAATGCTGAGTGTGTAGCACTGAAGGACTTTGAAAACAAAAAAGTATTTGAAAGTTGTATGCCTATTGAAGTTATGGCACGTCGTGGTGAGGACGCAATTCGTTTTGGTCCGCTTAAGCCAGTTGGACTTATGGACAAGCGTACAGGCGTTAAACCTTATGCGGTAGTTCAACTTCGTAAGGAAAATGTTGAGGCTAATATGTTTAATATGGTAGGATTTCAAACAAACCTTACTTTCCCAGAACAAAAGCGTGTATTTAGGCTTATTCCAGGGCTTAAAAATGCAGAGTTCTTGCGTTATGGCGTAATGCACCGCAATAACTTTATCAACTTTCCAAAAGTTTGTGATGTATATAGTAGACTTAAAGCAAATAATAATATATTTATTGCTGGTCAACTTAGTGGTGTTGAGGGTTATGTCGAAAGTATTGCTAGCGGACTTTATTGTGCAATCAATGTGGCCAATATGCTAGAAAACAAGCCATTAATTAAACTGTCTAATCATACAATTATAGGTGGCTTGTACGAATACTTAATTAATGCTAATACCGAGCATTTCCAACCAATAAATGCAAATCTAGGCATACTCGCACCAATCGAGATGCGAGATAAACAAAAACGCAACGTTATGTATGCCGAGCGTTCAAATGAAGAGATAAAACAAACTTTAATTAATAAATAAAAATATGCTAAAAGGATATAATTATGGATTATAGAGCAACAACAATATTGGCCGTTAAAAAGGACGGCAAAACAGTTATGGTGGCAGATGGACAAGTTACACTTGGTCAAAGCATTGTTGCCAAAAACACTGCACATAAATTACGTAGAATATATAATGGCAAGGTAATATTAGGTATTGCTGGTGCAGCAGGGTATGGTGTACTACTTTGTGAGGAATTTGAAAAGTGCTTAAACAAGTTTTCAGGTAGTTTGCTTCGTGCATCTGTTGAGTTTGCTAAAAATGTACGTACAATGCCTCATGGTAGTAATGAGGATGTGCATATGATGGTGGCGGATAAGGATAATCTACTAGTATTAAGTTCTAATGGCGAAATATTAGAACCTGACAATAATGTTTATTCTATCGGTAGTGGTAGCCCTTATGCGTTGGCTGCTGCAAAGGCACTTCTTCGCAATACTTATATGGACGCACGCCAAGTAGCTGATGAAGCAATGAAAATTGCAAGCGAAACATGTGTATACACAAATAGTAACTACACATACGAGGAGATTTAATTATGATGACTTGTAAAGAGATTGTTAATAAATTAGATGAATACATTGTAGGTCAATACAAGGCAAAGCGTGCCGTATCTATTGCATTACGTAATCGTTTTAGACGTAGTCAACTTCCTAAAGAAGTCCGTGACGAAATTATGCCTAAAAATATCATACTTAAAGGACCTACTGGTGTTGGTAAAACTGAAATTGCACGCCGTCTTGCAAAGTTGGTAAATGCACCATTTGTAAAAGTTGAAGCAACCAAGTATACCGAAGTGGGTTATGTTGGTCGTGACGTTGAAAGTATGGTGCGTGATTTGGTTGAAGCTAGTGTGCGTATTGTAAAAACTGAACAAGCCGAAAAAGTGCGTGAAAAAGCACTGGTTGTTGTAAATAAAAAGTTAAAGGATATTCTTTATCCATTAAAGAAACAATTAAAGCCAGAGGATATGGAAACAGAAACCTTTAAACAACAATTTGAGGCAAGTTTTGATGGTGGATTGTTTGACAATGATGTAATTGATGTTGAAATACACGAACAACCAAAACCATTTAATATTATGGAAGGCGGTGTTGGCGAAATCAACATTGGTCAAATTATGGGTGGAGTATTTAAAGGTGCTCGTAAAACTAAAAAGATGCCAGTCAGTCGCGCTAGAGAACTATTGCTTGATGAGGAATGTGACCGACTTATCGACCAAGACAATGTAAACAAAGAGGCGATTTACCGTGCTGAACAAGAAGGAATTATCTTTATTGATGAAATTGATAAGATTGCGGCAAAGAAGGCAAATGGTCAAGATGTTTCTCGTGAAGGTGTGCAACGAGATATCCTTCCAATCGTAGAAGGTTGTGTGGTTAATACTAAGCATGGTGCAATTCATACTGACCATATCTTGTTTATCGCTGCTGGTGCATTCCATATTGCAAGCGTAAGTGATTTAATTCCAGAACTTCAAGGTCGTTTCCCTATAATTGTAGAACTTGACAGCCTTGATAAAGATGGCTTTGTTAAGATTTTGAAATTACCTACAGGATTACTAAATCAATATGAGCAAATGCTAAAGGTAGATAATATTCAACTTAACTTTATAGATGACGCTATTGAAAAGATTGGCGAACTTGCTGAAATGGAAAACGAAACACGTGAAAACATTGGTGCAAGACGTTTGCAAACCATTCTTGAAACTCTTTTAGAAGATGTGTCATTTAATGCAAGCCACGAAAATCCATTGGTCGAAGTAGTTGTTGACAAGACTTTTGTAGAAAGTACACTTAACAGCGAATTTAAAACTCACGACTTTAAAAAGTTTGTATTATAGTATGAATTTAACAAGGCAAGAATTATTATTAAATCCTACTCAAATGGACAAAATTAAAAATGCAAACATTTTACTTATAGGTGTTGGCGGAGTAGGTGGTGCGGTTGCGCATATGCTTGTGCGTGCAGGTGTAAGTAATTTAACTATTATGGACTTTGATAAGGTAAGTGACAGCAATATCAATCGACAATTTGTAGCATATCAATCTACTATCGGTAAGTACAAGGTTGATGTTCTAGCAGAACAATTAAAGGACATTAATCCAGATATTAATTTAACCGCACTTAATCAAAAGTTTGATAGTACAAATAATATTGACCTAACTGGTTATACTATGATTATAGATTGCATCGATGATGTTAAGGCAAAACAATATTTAATATCTAAGTGTAATGAACTTGGTTTAAATCTATTGTGTAGCATGGGTGCAGGCAATAGATATGCGGATAATCCTCATTTTGAAGTAGTGGATATATTTAAAACTCAAAATGACGCACTAGCCAAATTAATGCGTAAATTCTGTAAAGAGCAAGGAATAAAGCACTTAAAAGTGTGTTACACTCCAAGTTTAGCAATTAAATCAAGCTCTGTTGGTAGTATATCCTATTATCCAACTGCTATGGCAACAACTATTACTTGGTACGTAATTAACATATTGATTTCATAAAATATTATTGCAAAAATCTTTAAAGTATGATATACTCAAAATAGATTTAGGAGGAACATTATATGGCAATAGTTAAATATGGTGCTGATATAAAAAATAAAGGTGATTTACAAAATTTAATAACTGGACTAATTCTTAGAATGAGAAAACCTTATACACTTGCTTATATGGTTCTTTTAGTAGCTAAATATAACAGAGGTTCAAAAGTGGTTATATCACAAGCTGAATTAACTGAAATGGTAGATGAAACATTGGATTTATTTCAACGAAATGATATTGTTCGTTGCATGGACGGAGAATATACTACAAGAGTGATTGAAAAATATTTTAATGGACCATCTTATCATACAGGATTAAGCAAATAATTAAATCCTATAAAAAAAGGAGTATTTATGGAAATATTAAATAGTTCAAATTTTAGTAGTAAAGTACAAGAAAGCGATTTTTGTATCGTAGATTTTTCGGCTAGTTGGTGTGGACCTTGTCGTATGCTAAAACCTATACTTGAAGATGTTGAAACACTACTTCCAGATGTTAAATTCTTTAATGTCGATGTAGATGAGGCAGAGGATGTAGCAAGAGATTTTCGTATATTCTCAATTCCAACACTACTCATATTTAAAAACGGTCAAGTAGTAGATACAATGGTAGGTGCAGGTACACAAGACGACATAATCAATTTTATTAATAAAAATAGATAAACAAAAAATACGGATTTAATGTCCGTATTTTTTATGTTTTATAATGATTGTTCTTTATTTTCTTTGTTTAGTTGTTCTTGTTCTAAATATCGTCTAACTCTTTGTTTTTGTTCTAAATACTTTTTATAGCCTTTACGTGTTAGCCAACCACAAATAGGATGTTCGTGCCATGATACTAAAACTCTAAGTTCCTCTGTGCTATACACGGTATAATGATGCCCAAGTATAAGTTTAGAAATTAAACGTTTGTTTCCTTCAAATTGTGGACGTTGATATTTATATACTTCTCCCATACTAAGATGTTTTGGTGGATGATTATCAAAACTCATAATGTTTTCCTTTTAAATTCATTTGTATTATATATTAAGTAATAATTTTTGTCAATATTTTAACGCATTATTATAAATTGGTCTGGTGCGTAATATTTACTACTATCAAAGTCAAATGCTTTACGCATTAAGCCTAGTATTTCATTACGTCTAGGGAAGTTATTGCCTTTTGTAACTCGTTTAAAAGTATCATAAATCTTTTCAAATTCTACACGATATTGCTTTTTTAATTGTTGCATATAATCAATTTTTTCTTTTAAATCATTTTTAATATCACTATTGTAAGGTTGTTTATATTTTTGTTGATATAATCTTAAATCAAATAGAAAATTAATATAAGCAGAATTAAGAATATCTAGAAAGTAAAGAAAGTTATCAATATTTTCTTGTGTTATATTATGTTTTGTTTGTCCAAAATAGCTAATACGATTTTTTAGATTATTTATAGTAATTTCAATAGTAGGTATTACAATACATACACTTTGTTGGTATTCGATTTCCTTTTTTTCTTTATTTTGTTTAATTGCTTTTTGAATAAAGTTCATAGTTGTATCCTTTTAATTATTGTATGTCATGTACCATATTTTTTTGATAATATTTGCTACTATCAAAGTCAAATGCTTCACGCATTAAGCCTAATATTTCATTACGTCTAGGGAAGTTACGTCCTTTTGTAACACGTTTAAAGTTATTGTAAATGTTTTCAAATTCAATGCGATATTCTTTTTTCTTTTCCAACATATAATCAATTTTTTCCTTAATTACATCTTTATGAATATTATAAGGACTTTTGTATTCATTTTGGCGAAGGTTTAATTCCCAAACAAAATTAGAGTAATTTACATTTATAGAAGGCAAAAGTTGTAATAGATAACTAACACTATAATCCGATACATTTTTTTTGTTACTTGTGATATGACTAATCCATTCTTTTAACTCAGGAATAAGACCATCAATAATAGTTATTGAATAACTGCAACTATTCTTAAATTCGATTTCTTTACTTTCTCGTTCAAATTTCTTTTTTTCAATATATTGTTGAATAAAACCCATAAATATCTCCTTATGTTTAACTATATTATATATTGAATATATTGTTTTGTCAATAGGGTATTTTTAATTTTGCAATACTTTTTATGTAGAGTGTTTATTTGGATTGGCTCAATTATGGGTTAATATCTAGTATGTTAAGAAGTAATGTTAAAACAAAATTTAAAATTATGTAATATTTGCAAATTTTGTCACATAGATTATTGTAAATTGAAATTTTGGAGGAAATATGGATTTTAATAATGGCATATACAAGGATATTGCCACAAGGTCGGGCGGAGCGGTGTATATAGGTGTGGTAGGGCCTGTAAGGTGCGGTAAATCGACCTTTATTAATAAATGTATGGAAGAGTTTGTTTTGCCTAATATTGACGACAAATACGACCTATCACGCATAACAGATGAATTGCCACAATCAGCAGACGGTGCTATGATTATGACCACCAAGCCACAATTTGTACCAAGCGAACCAGCAGAAGTTAGTATTGACAACATCAATTTTAAGTTACGCATGATTGATTGTGTTGGATATTTGGTTGACGGTGCGCTTGGTGCGGAAGAAAATGACAAACCGCGAATGCTGGAAACACCATGGAGTAAGGAACGCATTCCATTTAAGGAAGCGGCAACACTTGGAACAAAACGTGTGATTAGTGAGCATTCAAATATTGCAATTCTTATGACAACGGACGGTAGTTTTACAGATATTCCGCGTGAAAGTTATGCTCGTGTTGAAACTAAACTAGTAAAAGAATTAAAGCAAAGCAAAAAGCCGTTTGTAATGGTGCTTAATTCCTCAAAACCGCAAGATAAGGACACATTAAAACTTAAATCAACATTGCAAGAAAAGTACAAAGTATCGGTTGTGTGCTGTGATGTATATAATTTATCAAAAGGAGATATTGACAATATTATGAGTAATGTATTAACTCAGTTTCCACTAGAGGTGGTTAGTGTAAAAATTCCAAACTATTTACGTGCTTTGCCTAAAAACAATCCTATTATTAAAGAGATTGTAGATACTGTGATGAATGGAATTAACGAGGCTCAAACTATAGGTGATGGCAACGTTGCATTGTTTGAGAATAGCGAAAACTTTGAACCGATTTTATCCAGCAATATACAAATGGGGCAAGGCGAAGTGGTGTATGATGTGGTTGCTAAGGAAAACCTTTTCTACAAAGTATTAAGCGTACAATGTGGGTGCGATATATCTAACGACTTTGAACTTATTAGTTGCTTAAAAGAATTAACTCAAGCAAAGATTGCCTACGACAAGTTAAAGGACGCATTAAATCAAGTAGACGAAACTGGTTATGGAATTGTTGTGCCTAGCATGGACGAAATGGAACTAATGGAACCTGAAATCGTGCGTCATGGTAGCCGTTGTGGTGTTAAATTAAAGGCAAATGCTCCAAGTTTGCATATTATGAAGGTTAATGTTCAAACCGAAGTAAGTCCTATTATGGGTGGAGTGCAACAAAGTGAGGAAATGGCACAGTATCTATTAAAAGAGTTTGAAAATAACCCTAAAGGTATATGGCAAACTAATATGTTTGGTAAAAGTTTAGAGAGTTTAGTCAATGAGGATTTAAACAACAAACTAACCGCTATGCCAGTTGCTCTTCAAAACAAATTACGTAAAACTTTATCACGTATAGTAAATGAGGGCAAGGGCGGATTATTATGTATCTTGTTATAAAAATATAACAAGATATGAAAGTATGAAGTCGCTACGCTTATGAAAATATTAAGGAAACTTTAATAATATTATTATAACGAAAAAAGTCTATTAGATTAGGCTTTTTTTGGTTATTTATACTTGACAAGAGATTGTATATATGATACACTTGTGTCAAGTTAAGGAGAATTGTTATGAAGACTTGTAGATACGGAATTATTGGTGCAGTTAAGGAATATAGCGGAGAATGGAACTACACTTTTGATGAAATAGTTGAGTTTTGTAAAACTGCTAAAATAGATATTACTTTAGAAGAACTTCAACAACAATTAACTCAAATGGCAATTAAAGATGGTATAAAACTTGAACCAGATTTGGAAGTTAGTGGTTCTATTAGTGCCGATAAATTAAGTGATAGCCTTATTCGTCGTAGAGTTGCGGAAGAATTTGTTAATAGCGAAAAGAGAAGAGAATATACAATAAAAGATATAGATTATAAATTAAGAGTTGAGGCATTTGAAATATATAAAAATAAATGTATTAAATTAATTGAAATTATAAATATGCTTGCTGGACGTACTGATTTAGATGAAAAAGTGCTTGAAAAACTAGATATAACTCTTGATGGCGATAGTATTGACGAAAAAGACGTGGCAAGGGTGGTTACGCCATTACTTGTAAACTATGAATTAGCAAAAAAAGCAAGGCTAGTAGTTGAAAATGCTTGTGGTTACAAGCGAAAGATTTCACCTTCTTGTTATAGGGATTTTTTACCTAATAGAAGTTTAGTAGAGCCATATACTTTTATTACTGAAATTAATAATCGTGATGAATTTATTCCAATGACTGAAAAGCAAAGAGCAAATGCAGAAGAAGAGCATAAGGAAACTATGAGAAAAATTTTTAATGGCCTTTATACAAAAGGTAATGCACCATTGCAAAATTAGCAGTACATAATTAAAATCCACCGATATATGTTGGTGGATTTTTAGTTTAATATATAATAATCATTTTACAAATGAAAATCATACTATATATAGTTAACAAATTGATTAAAATAAAAAAATAAAAAATTTTTAAAAAAGTTTAAAAAATTTGTGAAAAATGGTTGACATTGGTTTTGTTTTGTAGTATTATATAAAAGTCAGCATGAATATAGCGGGGTGTAGCGCAGTTGGTAGCGGACGTGGGTTGGGACCATGGGGCCGGGAGTTCGAGTCTCTTCACCCCGACCACTAACATATTTAAAATATGCAAGTATGTTTTTGGGCCTTTAGCTCAGTTGGTTAGAGCAACCGGCTCATAACCGGTCGGTCCGCGGTTCGAGTCCGTGAAGGTCCACCATTTATTTTATTTAAGTGGTGTAACAGGTGAGATTATAATGCTGATTAGCTTGGCCCGGTAGCTCAGTTGGTTAGAGCGCCAGCCTGTC
>JAZSRW010000116.1:0-3519 GCA_045538675.1 Candidatus Onthoplasma sp.
CAGAACGACATGGCTACGATCCGACTTATCTTCGGCTTCGGCTGCACAAAATTTAACATAATATTCTTGCAATGCGTCAATACCGCGAGTTTCAACATCTTTAACATTGTCCCACATTTGAATACCTGCAATAATTTTACCATAAGGTGTACCGTAATCGCCAATATAATTAATACGAACAACCTTATAACCGAAATTTTCAAATAATCTAGCCAAACTTTCACCCAAAAAACTATTTTTAAGGTGACCAATATGCATATATTTAGCAAGGTTAACCGAGCAATAGTCAATACAAACTGTTTGTTGATTTGATTGATAAGCCGGAATGTTAAAATTATTTAAAACGTTGTCACTTATTTTAGATTTGTTTAGGAAAAAGTTAACATATCCAGCAACACTTTCAACCTTTTCGATACTGGTATTATTTAAATTTAAATTGCTGGCAATTTCATCTGCAATTACCATAGGAGATTTGTGTAATGTTTTAGCCAAACTAAAACAAGGCAAACAAAAATCACCCTTGCTAGCGTCAATGCTATCAATAACTAAGTTGTTTAATTCGCCATAATCGGCTAATTGATTTAGTACATTAAATACTTCTTGTTTCAAATTCATAATTTCCTCTTTTAATTAAATAAACTTCCTGCAGTTTTGCTATAAGCCCTAACCAGTCCGCCAGCACCTAACTTAATACCGCCAAAATATCTAACAACTATTATTAGTGTGTTTTTAGCACCACGCTTTTTAATTACGTTCATTATTGGGGCACCAGCCGTTCCTTTTGGTTCGCCGTCGTCACTACATTTTTCTAATACTTTATCAATACTATATACATAAGCATAACAAATATGAGTTGCCTTTTTGTGTTCGAGTTTAACTTGATTTAGGGTTTGCACAATATCTTGTTCACAAGTAAGGTCTTGCATAATACCAATAAAGCGAGATTTGTTAATAACTATTTCGTTTATTTTCATAAATTAATTATAACATAACAAATTAATTTAATCAATAGTTTACAACAAATAATAATTGTGATATAATATAGATATATGTATAAACTGCCAAAAGGAAAGTTAATAGTTTTAAAGATTTTAACGGTTATCGTTATATTTTTTGCACTAATATCTTCAATTGTGGCAAGTTTTTTTGTTGTTTATGGTCGTACTTATGTTAACGGAAACTCAATGTCACCAACGCTAAATGTAACATATAAACAAAGTGGCAAAAGAGATGTAATATATATAAACCGATTTAGTAGTGGCAAAGTTGGTGATATTGTTGTTTTGGATTTGCGTAAGAACAATAGTTTTGGCGATTATGCAGTCAAACGCTTGGTAGCGGTTGGTGGCGACGTTGTTAATATAGTTAATAATAATGGCGAGTACGATTTGGTGGTAAACGGACAAATAATTAATTACGGATTTAATAAAACTAGTGGTCATAATACCTATAATAGTTTTGTACAATATGTTAACAATCACAAGCACGATACAACCAGAATAAAGCAAAATCAAAATGGAGATATTGAAGGGGTGATTGTTAAAAGTGGTGAAATTTATGTCTTGGGCGACAATTGGGAATGTTCGGTAGATAGTTCGTTGGTTGGTCCAATCAGCAAAAAAGTGATTGTTGGACGTGTGGATATAGTGGTAAAACCAAAGCAATGTGAGATTTTGACCATTTTAAAAAGAATATTTTAAAATATATTAAATAAAATAATATAAATCGTTTGAAATTTGATTATAAAGTGTGCTATACTATATGTAGTATTTAAAAACTTAATTATTTAAGTTGTAAGGGGGAATTTATGGTAGCAACAATTATTTGTGTTGTAGTAGCAGTATTTGCAATAGCAATTTTGTATCTAACTCGTAGCAATATTATCGATTTGTTAGATAGAGATGTTATAATGTATGACAAAAACTATCAAATTAAAAAGGAAAGTTTGCAAGAGGCTTTTGATTGTCTTGATTTAGTGGCACAAAATGGATTAGAGGTAAAAAGCAATCCACAATATATTCTTCGTGCAAAGGGGGCATATAATGCTCTTTTATGTAGCCTAAACAATCCAAAGTTGTATCAAGAATTTTATCGTTTAGCAGTGGATTCTTCAACTGGTGGATATTCGGTCGAAGATATTGAAAAATTTAAAATTGCTTGTCGTGCGGAATTAATTGGTAAGCATAAATCTAAAAATGAAGTATTTAAGGGTTCGGCTAATGGCGTTTTGAATAATGGATTTTCATCAGTTTCATCTTTGACTGGGGTAACTCAACAACAATCACGTCCAACTCAACCTGCTCAACCGGCACGTCCTGCTCAACCGGCAAGACAAGGACAACGTCCTCAACCTAGACCGCAAAAACCAAATGAAGAATAATAAATAAAAAATCTCACAATAAAGTGAGATTTTTTTATCTTGTATGAGATTTTTTAAGGTATTCATTAATTATTGGTTGCAAATTTCCGTCCATAACTTCTTGAACATCGCTTGTTTCAAAATCGGTACGGTGGTCTTTTACCATTGTATAGGGTTGGAATACATAACTTCGTATTTGGCTTCCCCACTCAATCTTTTTAAGTTCGCCTTTAATTTCTTTCATTTTTTGTTGTTCTTGCTCTAATTTTAAAGAAAGTAACTTACTTTTTAAAATTCTTAAAGCATTTTCACGATTTTGTAATTGACTGCGTTCATTTTGGCAAGTAACCACAATCCCACTAGGGATATGTGTAATGCGTACTGCCGAATCCGTGGTGTTGACGTGTTGACCGCCCGCACCCGAACTACGATAGGTATCAATTTTTAAATCATCATTATTTAACACAATTTCATTTTCTTCAATAATTTCAGGGGCAACTTCTACACTGGCAAAAGTGGTATGTCTACGTTTAGATGCATCAAAAGGCGAAATTCTAACTAGTCTATGAACCCCCATTTCACCACGTAGTTTTCCATAGGCGTGTTCACCCTTTATTAGCATAGTTATACTTTTTAAACCCACACCGCCACCGTCAACGCTGTCCATAATAGTCACATCAAGATTGTTATTAGAGCAGTACATATTATACATACGATACAACATACTAACCCAATCTTGTGATTCGGTTCCCCCAGCACCTGAATGGATAGTTATAATTGCGTTGTTTGTATCATATTTCCCGTCCATTAAAGTTCTAATATTTAAATTATCTATTTCTTCGGCAAGGTTTACAACTTCGCTATAAATTTCATTAAGGCTAGAAAAATCGTCGCTTTGCTCAAGCATTGTTTTAAGTTCGGTCAAACTTGAAAGTCTATTTTGCAAATTGTTTACACTATCAAACAAGGTTTGTAGACTTTTAATTTCTTTATTTGTATTCATTGCAAATTCTACATTTGACCAAAATGATAAAGATTCACGTTCTTTAAGCAATTCGCCAAGCCTTAAAGATAAATCCTTTAAATTAAGACAAGATTTTGTCAACTCAAATTTTTCTATCAATTCACCTATTTGTTGTTCAATATTTTCAATATTCATA
>JAZSRW010000046.1:0-3847 GCA_045538675.1 Candidatus Onthoplasma sp.
AAAAATAAAATATTAATTTAATATTTTATTTTTTATTTATTAAAATTTTTGTTTAAATCCTGCATGAGCAACGGTAAGTACATATACCTTATTTGCTTTTGCTTTCTTTAATATTTTTGCGACTTCATTTGTAGTGCTGCCGGTTGTAAAAACATCATCAATAATAAGTATATTTTTATTTTTAAAATTTGATGGTTTTGTTAGTTTAAAACAGTCTTTTACATTTTCTTGTCTTTCACGTCTTGATAATTTTGTTTGAGTTGGTGTGTCGCGAACACGTTCGATATCGTGAATCAATTCGATGTCGGTTAATTTTGATAAGTTGATTGCAAGTTCCCTGGCTTGGTTGTAGCCTCTTTCTTTTTCTCGTTTTGCAAACAATGGAACATAGCATATCGCATCAATTTTCCAATTTTGTATTAATAATGTGTCGTATAATAAATAAGATAATGGTTGTGCTAAAAATTTATAGCGTGCATATTTAAGTTTGTGAATAGTTTTAACAATGTTGCCATCAAAATTAACTGCTGAACGGGCAAATTCAAAATTAAAATTAACGCTTTTACAATTAAGACAAATCCCTTTTCCATCCTTTTCAAATTTTAATCCACATCTATTGCAGTAATTGGAATGTATAAGTGGAAGGTTTTGATAACAAGTATTGCATAAATCATACACATTTTTAGTTGCTATTTCATTTTTACAGCAAATGCATTTGATATGTTGTGGATAAAATGTGTTTGTTAAAAATTGTTTAATTTTTGTTACTATGCTCATAAGTATTCCTTAAGGTAAATATTTTTTACATTCATCTTGCAAGTAGTCTTTTAGTAAGGTGAATCTTTTGGCGGTGTAATTATTGTATATCATACGTGCCATATTTTGCTTACTTCCAATTAAAACGACTACCTTTTTTGCCCGTGTTATTGCTGTATATAATAGGTTTCGTGTTATTATAATAGGGGCACCTGAAACAAGAGGTATAACTACTGCGTCAAATTCGCTACCTTGACTTTTGTGTATGGTGATAGCGTATGCTAATGTTAGTTGATGTAATTCGCTTCGTGGATAAGTGCAAATTTTTCCATCGTCAAATTTAACTGTTACATCGTAAGTGTTGGGCAGTATTTCAATTATATGACCTATGTCTCCGTTGTAGATGCCTGTACCATCAATTCTTTCGCCATAATTTCCTAATTTATAGTACTCTAATTCATAGTTGTTTACGATTTGCATTACTTTGTCACCAACGTGGAATTTATTAAAATCTTGTTCAATTTGCATACCTTTAAAATATGGGTTTAGCACTTGTTGAAGTTTTTTGTTAAGATTATCTATTCCACATATTCCAGCACGCATAGGTGCTAGTACTTGAATTTTATCGCTATCAATTTTGAAGTAGTTAGGTATTCTAGTTGCAACCATGTCAATTATTTTGTTTGCACAATCTTCAGGGTTATTGTTTTGTTCATAAAAGAAGTCTTTGCTTGCATTGTTAATTGTTGGCATTTTACCGCTATTAATTAAGTGGGCATTTACAATTATTAGGCTATCTTTGTCTTGTCGATAAATTTGATTTAAGAATGCAACTTGGATTTGTTTTGATTCAATAATATCACGCAAAACATTCCCTGCACCTACTGATTGTAATTGGTCTTTATCACCAACCATTATCAATCGTGCTGTTGGGCGGACTGCTTTTAATAGTGAAAAGAAAAGACTTATATCAACCATTGACATTTCATCAATAATAACAACGTCGGCATCTAAAGGGTTGGTTTCATTTCGATGAAAAATGCTTCCGCCATCTTTTGTTGGGTTGGTTTCAAGTGCTCGATGTATAGTTTTTGCTTCTTGATTGCAGGATTCGCTCAATCTTTTAGATGCACGTCCTGTAGGTGCTAAAAGCAATACTCTTTTTCTGGTTGCTTCAAGAATATTTAAAATACACTTAACAATGGTGGTTTTACCAGTTCCTGGTCCGCCAGTTATTACAGATGCACCATGGTTTAGTGCTGTTTTTATTGCGTTTATTTGGTCGGTGTTTAGTGTTATTTTGTTTAATGCTTGATACTCACTGATATGCTCATCAAAATCTATTTGACCTTCAAAAATGTTTTGAGAAAGTAGCATTAATTTGCGGGCTACGTATAATTCTTGATAATAAAATCTATTTGATACAACAATGTCTTGTCCATGGTGTGTAAAACATTTTATACTACCTTCAATAGTCATAAATTCGATAACTTGTTCAATTTTTGATGTGTCTTCTGGTAAAAAGTTTAACAAATTTAAAGCATTATCGAATAAGGTACTTCTTAATAAATAGGTGTGTCCTTCTTTTTCACTAGATTGCTTTAGGTAATGTAGTATGCCTGCCTTTATTCTGTCTTCACTCATAGGGTCTACCCCTGTTTTTTGGGCTATTGCGTCGGCTGTGGCAAAACCTATTCCGTCAATATCTTCAACTAGTTTGTATGGGTTGGTTTTTACTTGGTTGATAGTGTTTTCTTTATAAATATCAAATATTTTTAATGCAAGATTTGTGGATATTGAATGAGATTGCAAAAACATCACTGCGTCCTGCATAACCTTGCATTCGGCATAAGCGTTACCGATTTCGTAAGCCTTATCTTTGCTAATGCCTTTTATTTCGGCAAGTCTCATAGGATTTAATTCGATTATTGCAAGGGTGTCGGTTTTGAATTTGTCTACAATTTTTTTTGCGGTTGCAGGGCCTACGCCTCTAATAATACCGCTACTTAGATATCGCTCGATAGCAAGACATGAACTTGGTTGTAGTATTTTTACTTCCTGAACACTAAATTGCTCGCCATATTTACTGTTGGTAGATGTTTGTCCTTCTAGTTCAACTGATAGACCTTCATTTACTTGTGGAAATTTACCAACGGCCGTAATGCGTTGGTTGTTGCTGTTGATTATTAGTACTGTGTAATTGTTTTGTTCGTTTCTAAAAATGATATCTTCAATAGTTCCAATTAATTTCATAATTATATTATATCCTATAATTGTAATTTTGGCAAGTTAAGTGTTGCAAAATTAACAAATATTAAAAAGGGGTTTACTTTTTTTGCAAACTTTGCTACAATTTCAAATAAAGGAGGGAATTATGCGAGTTTGTAATTTGGCTAGCGGTAGCAAAGGTAATTGCACATATATTGAATGTGATAATGCTAAAGTGCTGGTTGATGTTGGTGTTAGTGCTAAATATGTTGTTGATAATTTATTAGAACTTGGTGTTCAACCTGAAACTATTGATGCTATATTAATTACTCACGAGCATAGTGACCATATTAAAGGGGTGTCGGCATTTGCTAAAAAGTATAATACAAAAATTTTATGTGCGGGTGTTTTGAAAGAAGTTTTAAAAACTCAAATACTTGGGTGTGAAACGCTTATAGAAGAGTATGGTGGTATTTTTGAAATTGGCGATTTGCAAGTTGTTCCTTTCCCAGTGTCGCATGATAGTGTTGCGTGCTTTGGTTATAAATTTATTGATGGGGACGCTAGTGTGGCGATTGCAACTGACTTAGGTTTTTGTCCTGACAATGTATTTAAGATTATTAAGTCGAGTGCGGTTGTTTTTTTGGAAGCAAATTATGACCCTGAGATGTTATTTGCTTGTCACTATCCACCATTTTTAAAAAAACGAATAATGGGTAATAGTGGGCATTTGTCAAATAAGGATTGTGCGTTGGTTGCAGAAAAACTTGCATATTCAGGAACTAGACAAATAGTTCTTTCGCATATTAGTGAAAATTCTAACACTCAATTTTTGGCATATACTACTGTTAAAAATTATTTAGAAAGTAAAGGTGTTTTTGTT
>JAZSRW010000138.1:0-1719 GCA_045538675.1 Candidatus Onthoplasma sp.
TTATTATCAACAATTTTAGTTTGTTATGTAAAAATATGGTTAATTTTTATATTAACACAATTGTAACTCCGCTATTTAACATACGCAAATCACTATCTGCCAGCAGTTCGTCACATATTTTAACCGCTTCTTTACGTTTAGTATTGTTAGGCGTCCATTGTTCGCATGGGATATAATCATATATCTTCTTTTGTGATTTTAGTTGCTTAAGTTTTTTATGAATTTCCTTTTTTATCACACCGCCAACCCCATGACTTCCATATCCATGCACAACCTTTAATGCTCTAAATCCACCCAACTTGCAGGCATCAATTTCAATCTCAAGTTGTGCCACAGCCATAAGACACGTTTGATTATCACTTTTAACATCAATATATAAAACTCTCATACATTTATGATACCACCAAACACCCAATTTAGTCAAATAATTAACAATAATTTAAAACAAAAAAACAAGCCGAAATTAATCGACTTGCTTATATTTATTATATTTATTAAAATGGCATATTTGACATCATTTCATCAAGCCAAGCCTCTAGGTCCTTAGCATCGCCATAACCAGTGAAGTCTGTAGGAATATAACTTTCTTCAATTTGGTCAACTACGTCAATATCAATTACAATATCCATATCCATAGAAGATGAACTATCCAATGGCATAACCATATCCATAACAAGTTTTAATCCTCCATTAGCTTTTGCAATTAATTGAACAGAACTACCTTGACCTGAAATACAAATACCTACATCACCATTAGATGCAACACGAGTTAATTCCATACCATCTTTAGCCAATTCTTGCTTAAATGTTGCATAATCGTCAGCACTAGGAAGTTCCGCTAATATAGCATCAAAATCCATACCTGCGTCATCTGATTGATTTGTATCTTCAATAATTTCTTCGCCAGTATAAAGTGTACCATATAGTTTTCCATCATTTAATGCTGGTACCAATTCAGTAATATCAAAACCAACAACTTCAGTCAACTCTGACATATTTGAATTTAAATATACGTGTACAACATCTTCTGTAGCCATATAATATGTTGCCTCTTCATCATATGATGTGTTGGCAGCCACATATACGCCATCAGCATTAATATACAATGCAGACTTTAATGCTTCCCATTGTTCAGATGTAAGTAGACCTAGTTCAGTATACTCATCTTCGCCAATATCGTCAACCATATAAGCACTTAATAGGCTGGTAGAAGTGTTATTATCTCCAACAAGAGATACATCTCCAAAAATCTCCTTGTTGTTTTGAGAGTGTCTAGCACCCAACGCAGCCTTTATATTTGCTGCTATTACACCTTCTGGATTAGCAACACCATTAACAAGTTGTTGAGCATTAATTGACATATTGATATTTAATTGAAATTCTGTACCAACAGTTTCAATCGCTGAAAACTTATTAGCAATTGTTTCAACTTCTGCAAATACTTCCTTATATGCCACCTCAGTCTTATCAACCTTTTCGCCACAAGCAACCAAACCAGTAACGCAAGGTATTACCATTGCACTAGCAAGCAATCCTTTAAAAAATTTTTTCATAATTATACCTCCCTTTGATATTTTTATATTATCATATTTATTTATGCAAAGTCAAATAATTTTGATTATTTATCCATAAAAATTTTAAATTTGTATCATAAATCTAATTAAAACACAAACTTAATTTATGTTAAAAATAAAATATTAAACAATTTTTAAACTTTTT
>JAZSRW010000093.1:0-4489 GCA_045538675.1 Candidatus Onthoplasma sp.
TGCTTGCTCTTTAATTTCTTCCTTTACGGCTTTATGACTAACCTTAACGCTATCAATTTTTTCCAAGATACGCTTAACAAGTTTAACTTGTTGCTTATAGCCATTATCAATAGTCTTGTCCTCTCCTAGTTTAGTTTTTAGTTGTTTGTATGTATCACAGCACATAATAACTTCTTGTTTATAAGTTTTACGGCAAGCCTTAGCGTCGTCCATAATGGTGTCAACGCTAGATAATTGATTGTCGTGTTCAGCCTTTAAATCTGCGGCAGACTTACGCACTTTGGCAATACGCATTTTGGCAGGCTTACCCGAAGAGGTCAATTGCACATATTCCTCTCTTAAATCAAGCAATTGTTCATACTTTTCGCCTAATTCGGTCTTAATTTGCTTGGTTTGTTCCAAGTTTGCAACAAAAAGGTTATAAGTCGCAAACAACTTTTCTCTACAACCATTTAATAATTCTAATATCTTTAAAAACTTTTCTTGTGCTTTTGTATTTTCCATAGTTTGTCCCCTAATAATTTTAATCTTCTAAGTTGTGTATAACCTCTTGCACATCGTCACTTTCATCTAACTTGGCAAGCATTTTTTCAAAAGTTTCACGTTGGTGTTCGTTAAGTGTAACGTAATTTTGTGGTATCATTTCAACTTCTGATGACAACACAGTATAACCGTTATCAGCAAATGCACCGCCAACACGGTTAACCTCACTTGCAGTAGGTTCGGTATACACTGTAAATACTTCATCATCTTCGCAGTCAAGCGCTTCCACTTCCAATGCCAATTCCATTGCCTTGTCGGCATCAAAATCAGCAGTTTTTTCAAGCACTACCACACCCTTATTTTCAAACATATAGGTAACACTACCAGTAGCACCAAGGCTACCACCAAATTTATCAAAAGCGTGACGAACGTCCGAAATTGTACGGTTTTTGTTGTCGGTCAAACATTTAACTACAACAGCCACACCACCTACGCCATAGCCTTCGTATACACTTTCGGTATAATTAGATGTGTCCTTATTGTTCTTTTCAAGCAATGCCTTAATTTTATCATTAGGCATATTGTTTTGTTTTGCTTTTTGGATAGCATTTTTAAGACTTGGGTTAGTGTCTGGGTCACTACCAGTAGCCATAGCCACCATAATTTGACGACCAAGCATTGTAAATATTTTTGCACGTTGTGCGTCAGATTTTTCTTTTCTACCTTTAATATTATTCCATTTACTATGTCCTGACATTAGTTTTCTCCTTTAAACATTTCATACATTAAAATACTACCAGCAACACCTGCATTTAAACTCTCTATCCTATCAGTCATAGGGATTTTAACTGCCATGTCGCTAGCCTGAATTAACTCGGCACTTACACCGTTTCCTTCATTACCTATTATAACACCAATTCTTTGTTTTGGCAAACGATTTTTGCCTAAAATATCGGCATTTAATGAGGTTGACACTAATTTGTCGCAAATTTTTGATTTATTTTTTATAACTTCCGCCCTAGTTACAATATGAGCATTGATTTTAAATATCCCACCCATACTAGCACGCACCACTTTTTCGCTATAAATGTCAGGGCAATCAATAAAATATATATCACCAAATCCAAATGCCATAGCACTACGAATAAGTGTACCAATATTGCCAGGGTCTTGAAGATTATCCAATATCAAACTATTGCCCTTAGGCTCAATCTCGTTATAATTTTGCGGAATTTCACATACACAAATAATATCCTGAGGTGTATCCGTGGTACTAATTGCCTTAATCACATCATAGTCCACAATACATACATTAGGAAAATCGTTATACTTAAATTCGTTAGATGTAATAGTTCTATTAATCTTATAACTAGAATTAAGTACCTCTTCGCAAAGTTTAGAACCTTCTACTAAAAACAAACCTTCAGCCTTTCTATATTTTTTATCTTTCAACTTCTTAATAAATTTAATTTCAGTATTCGTTAATCTCATTATTAATTATTGTTATTAAAACAACTATCTCCTCATATTTTTATTATAATAAACCCCTACAAATTAGTCAAGTATATAACCATAACTTAATCAATTTTTACAAAAAAAGAGCAATGCCTAAACATCACTCTTTCATCTAACTTATCCATAAGGATAAATTTCACTAAAACTTGTTTGAACTTCACTTATGCAATGCATAAACTTCACTTGCACTAGCAGACTTCACTATTATAACTAAACAGTTCTAACCTTGCCAATTTAATTCCCAAGTCATATCGCTACCTTTGAATATATTAGCATTAGCCGCTGGATTATCAAGGCTAGCATGTTCATGCATAGCCGTTCCCCAACCACAATACCATGTGCTGGTAACTTCAAATGTTAAACTAGTTAATCCACTCCAACCAAACGCCCAATCTCCAATATATGTAACACTGGCTGGAATTGTAATAGTGGTTAAACTAGAACAATAAGCAAATGCATAAATCCCAATACTAGTAACTGTACTTGGAAGATTTACAGTTACTAAATTAGTACAATTATAAAATGCATAACTACGTATTGATTTAACCCTACTATCTAGTGTAATACTTGTTTTTGTTTTGTCAACCAAACGTACTATTGTATAGTCTGTATCACTATTTTTATAATACTCTACACCATCTATGGTTACAAATTTACTTGCATCCCTTGTTCCATTTACTACCACTGCAGCATAATATCCTACAAATCCGTTAGAAACAGCTCCCGCAGTTATACTTAAACTTGATAAATTATACACTTCGGCTAGTTCATAACAATACACGAATGCTCTATCACCTATACTGGTTACCTTGCTTGGTATAGTAATGCTAGTTAAATTGCTACAATTTTCAAATGCCTCTTCTCCTATACTGGTTAAATTAGCACAACCACTTAAGTCTACATTGATTAAACTAGTATAACTATAAAATGCTCTATTACTAATAGAAGTTGTACGGCCATCTAATGTAATAGTTGTAACTGTTTTGTCTACCTCTGTTAATGCTATACATTCTGTATCTGTTATATAATATTTAACGTTATCTATTATATATATTCTACTTGGCTCGTCTAGACTGGTATATACTGCTATAGCATATCTACCTACTCCTCCATTAGAAGAACTTCCTGCAGTTATATTTAAACTGGACAAATTATACACCTCAAATAAGTTGGTACAACCACTGAATGCTGAAGAACCTATACTAGTTAAACTACTTGGTAGTTTTACACTTGTTAAGTTGCTACAACCAGAAAATGCGCTATCACCTATTGATGTTATAGTACAACCACTTAAGTCAACACTGGTTAATAATTTATTATCAAAAAATTTATCCTTAATTTGAGTAGTTCTACTATCTAATGTTATATCTGTTTTAGTATAGTCTACTAATCTAGTTGCTATGTAACTTGTGTCACTAGATTTATAATATCTTACACCATTTATAGTTATAAATTTACTTTGGCTTGGGTCAGTGTACACTTGCAATGCATGGTAGCCAACAGAACCATGATCATATGACCCTGCAACTATGTTTAAACTAGACTTATTGTACACTTCGTCTAAGGTAGAGCAATAGAATGCGTTTTCTCCTATACTAGTTAAACTGCTTGGTAACTCTATATATTTTAAAGGACAAGAAATGAATGCGTTTTCTCCTATACTAGTTAAACTGCTTGGTAGCGTTACACTTGTTAATCCTATACATCCACTAAACGCACTGTTGCCTATACTAATTAAAGTACTTGGTAGCGTTACACTGGTTAATCCATAACAATAATCAAATGCAGAATTTCCTATACTTGTTAAACTCATACACCTACTTAGGTCTATACTACTTAAGGAGTCACACCAACTGAATGCACTATCACCTATACTGGTTATACTACTTGGTAGGTCTATATTTTTTAATCCGCAGAACTCACCAAACACCGTAGAACCAGAACCTATTCCAACCATTAAAGCATCACCATTAGTTCCATTATTATATATATTTGGTACTATCAAATTAGCAAGTCCAGGATTAGATGTAACAGTATACACACCATTGCTAAAAGTTGTATAACTTGTTGTATTTTTAGGGAAATTTGCAAAACGGGCATATACCTTTTGACTTGGTTTTACCTCATCAACATCAACCATTTGAGTATAGTCTTTGTCTACAAACCAAGCGTCAAAATAATATCCTGCTGGAGCGTCTGGCTCGGTTAATGTGTTTTTATCAATATGTTGACCACTAACAATAGTTTGAGTGGTAACTTCGCCTGTAACATTATTTACAATTTGTTGTTGCTTTGGTATACCATAATACCATACCACACTAGATGTAAAAGTGGTTGGAATATGTGTGGCAATAGGTGTAACAAACACATAAATATACACACTAGCCCCATAGGTTTCCAACTTTTGTAATTCGTAATTTGTATATGTTGTTACCTCTTCATCTAAATTTAATCTAGTACTACTCCAAGCATACGATACATTAACATCTGT
>JAZSRW010000052.1:0-18827 GCA_045538675.1 Candidatus Onthoplasma sp.
TATTCTATTATTCCAAAGTTGGTTGTTGCACTTGGACTATTTACACTTTCGCCATATGTCCAACCAATTATATTCAAGTCCTTAATTTCCGCTTGGGCTTTGGTAATATTAAATGTCAATTCAACAGTATCTTCACTTCCATTAGACCATTTGTAGTTGCTGTTTGTTATTGTTAATACTACTGGATAACCGCCTACATCTGTTCCTTTGGTATTGGTTGTAATTTCATACAAATCAGATGTTTCAATATCTGCTTGAAGTTCGCTTCCTGTATATACTTTTGATTCAATACTTGGCACTTCAATTGTTGCTTTACCTATTACAAATTCAAGTACTTCACTATCGCCATCATAGTTTGTCGTGCTATCAACTTCTGCTTTTACATAATATGTCCCAGCATTTGTTGGTATACTTTCGCTATATGTTCCGTTTTCACTTGTTGAATATGTATATTCGATTGTTCCAAAGTTGGTTGTTGCACTTGGACTATTTATTCCTTCGCCATATGTCCAACCAATTATATTAAAGTCCTTAATTTCCGCTTGGGCTTTTTCAATTACAAATTCAACCACTTCACTATCGCCGTCATAGTTTAATGTACTTTCAACTTCTGCTTTTACATAATATGTTCCAGCATTTGTTGGTATACTTTCGCTATATGTTCCGTTTTCTTCTGTTGAATATGAATATTCGATTGTTCCAAAGTTGGTTGTTGCACTTGGACTATTTACACTTTCGCCATATGTCCAACCAATTATATTCACGTCCTTAATTTCGGCTTGTGCCTTGGTAATATTAAATGTCAATTCAACAGTATCTTCACTACCATTAGACCATTTGTAGTTACTGTTAGTTATTGTTAATACTACTGGATAACCGCCTACATCTGTTGCTTTGGTATTGGTTGTAATTTCATACAAATCAGATGTTTCAATATCTGCTTGCAGTTCACTACCAGTATAAACTTTTGATTCAATACTTGGCACTTCGATTGTTGCTTTACTAATTGTAAATGCTTGTATTTTAGTTAATGCATTATAATCGTCTGTACCTTCAACACTAAATCTTGCAATATATTCGCCTGCATTACTTGGTTTAGTTGTTGTGTACGTTGTATCATCTGCTTGTTTTTGCTTGTATTCTACCTTAACTTCACCAAATTTTGATTCGGCTATTGCCTCTACTTCAGGTTCGCCATATGTCCAACCTGTTATACTTGGCTCAGTAGTCCAAATATTTAGTGCTGATGTAATTTCAAAGGTTAAAGTTGTATTTTGTTCATCACTATCTACCCATTTGTAGTTTACAAAGTCAGTCAATTTTAATACTACATCATATTTGCCTTTTTCAATTCCGCCTTCATTTGAAACTACTGTATATAGCGTAGAATCTTCAACATCAGCCATTAATAACTCGCCAGTATATACTTTTGATTCAATGTTTGGTAACTCAACCGTATCTTTAACTATTATAAATGGTATTGTAGTTGTTAACGCATTATAACTTATTGTACCATCAACACTAAATCTTGCAATATATTCGCCTGCATTACTTGGTTTAGTTGTTGTGTACGTTGTATCATCTGCTTGTTTTTTCTTGTATTCTACCTTAACTTCACCAAATTTTGATTCGGCTATTGCCTCTACTTCAGGCTCGCCATATATCCAACCTGTTATACTTGGTTCGGTAGTCCAAATATTTAATGCAGACGTAATTTCAAATTGCAATGTAATGATTTGTTCATTACTACCTACCCATTTGTAGTTTACAAAATCAGTCAATTTTAAAACAACATCATATTTGCCTTTTTCAATTCCGCCATCGTTTGATTCAACCACATATAGTTCAGACTCTTGTACATCGGCAATCAAATTACTTCCAGTATAAACTTTTGATTCGATAGTTGGAATAGTAACAGACGCTTTAGAAATTGACATTGAAATTACTTGACTATCGCCATTATAGTTATCTGTCGATTCAACTTCTGCCTTAACATAATATATTCCCGCATTGGTTGGTACGATTTCGCTATATGTTCCATCTTCTTCGATTGAATATGAATATTTTATTGTTCCAAAGTTGGTTGTTGCACTTGGACTATTTGCATCTTCGCCATAAGTCCAACCAGTAATGTTGAAATTGCTAATAACTGCTTGTGCTTTAGTTATAGCAAAATCAATATATGCAATTTCTGTTTCACCATTTTTCCATACATAATTATTGCTATCAGTTAAAGTCAACTCTACATTATAATTACCAACATCTGTCCAACCATTATCGGTAACTACATATAATTCTGTATTGTCAATATCTGCTTTAATAACGTCGCCTGTATAAACCTTGCTAGCAACATCTAAAGTTGGTAATTCAACAGATTTTTTAACTACATTTACATTTAGTTCTGTTACATAATCAATATAGTTATCACAATTTTCTAATTCATTATATACAAAAGTTGCTTGGAAAGTTTGACTACCTACATCACCTACTAACACGCCTTCGTCTACATTCCAAACCCAAACACCTTCTTCATCTTGAGGCAATTGAATACTGCAAACCGTATCTAGATATGTCGCAGTTAAATCTTGAGGAATAGTAGGTACCAAACTTGCTTGATTAATAATTAATTGTGTGGTTTTGGTTGCCTCATAATTTTCGTCTTCAACACTTAAAGTTACGTTATATACGCCAGCATTAATCACTTCAATATTTCCGCTAACAATTAAGTCGTTATATTGTTTTTGACTATTATCAACCACGCTATATTGTACACTATGAGAAAGTTTATCATAAGTATAAGCATTTTCAATTATTTCAAATTGTAATTGCTTTTTACTTACTTGTATTTTAGCATCAAATTCAGCCACTTCATAGTTATTGTTTTTAGGTGTAAATATTGCTGTATGTGTTTGTAATCCTGCATTGCCTACTGATGTTGACAAATCTTGCTTCCAAGTCCACACACCTGAATTATCTTCTGGTAAAACCACATCTGCAAGAGTATCTTCATACACTGCAGTTAATGTTTGTAGCATTACATCAACTGTTGCTTTTTCAATAACCACTTTTGTTTCAGCGGTTGCTTGATTGTAGTGAGTACTTTCAGGTAAAGTAATACTAACTTTATATTCTCCCGCATTTATTAGGCTTGCAACTATTTCATTATTGTACATATAGGTGTATTGTAAATCACTTTCATAGTGTGATGGCATAATACCAGCAATACTATAAGCATTACCTGTATACACATAATTATAGGTATCTCTCACATTATTAATACTTGCATTAGCTTTATTAACAGTTACTTCAAATTGACCATTAACTGTATTATAATTGTCAGTATCTTCTGGGATAAATTCCGCTTCAAATAATCTTGTTCCTATTCGGTCTAAACTTATTGCCGAATTTTTCCAAACATAACCAGAATTTAAAGCAATATCGTTTAAACTAATTCCTGAAAACCAAGTTGCTGAATATGTATTAGTAAAATCTGTTTCAGGAGTAGCCTTGTTGATAATTAAAGTAACATTTGTTGAACCTTGATAAAATTCGCTATTAATTACAAGTGTAGTCAAATATTGTCCAGCGTTTTGTTCTACAATATTACCTAAAACTTCAACTTGTTCATAACCACCATTTTCTATTTTATAACTAATAGTATGTGGCTTAGCATCATATACAAATGCATTGTTTAATATATTTATATTTAATGTCTTTTTTAATATATTTTCAATATTAATTTCACGCTCTATCACATTATAATTTGATGATTTTGGAGTAAATCTTGCTATAGCCTTAAATCCATTAATCTTATCAATTACAGTGTCAGGATTTTTCCAATCCCACACACCATTTGCAAAATTATTTTCAAAAGTTATAGTAGATATTTTATCACCAAATACCGCTGCCTTACTAATTGTTGATATTACTGGGTCAACTGGTGCTGGTTCAAGGTCTATAGGATTAACTATAAGTGTTCCTTTAATCACTGCCAAGTCTACGTTTGGATTGCTGATTGTAGCCCCTACTTGATACTCGCCAGCATTTAAAATTGAAGGTTTTTCAATGTTGATGCCCAAAATATCCAAATTGTCAAATCCTTGAACAGAATAATCCATTTCAAAATTTTCAGCATAATCTACAGACTTATCTTGCACAGTTAATGTTACTTGTGCTTTAGTGATGGTAAATTCGCCATAATAATAACCATAATAGTTATCATCATTAATAATAAAACCATATTCATAAGGATTTTTTCTAGCCAAAGTTTGTTCACTTCCAATAACTTCAACATCAACGTCTACAGGTAGTGAATATTTAGGGAAATGTGCATTTCCATCATAAACAAAGGTTTCAGTGTCGATAGCAAAATTCAACTTCTTTTGATTAACATTAATTGTAACTTGGTCAAACTTTTCAGTAAGTTCGCTAGTTGTTGGAACAAATTTTACTTCAAACGTATTAGCCCCCACATTACCTACTTCGGTTTCGCCATCATCTATAAACACCCAACTACCATTATTGTTGCTTGGCAACTCAATATTTTTTAATTTGGTAGAATAATCTGCTGTAATATTTGATAATTCAGGGACTTCCAATGTGGTTGATGAAAATATTGCATTAAATATTAAATTATCATTTAATTGTGTAGGAATTGCATTATCCCAAGCAATAAATTCATAACCAACCTTACTAGGATTTTCAGGCATAACTATTTGACTAGCAGTATCTACGTATTGAGTATCAACCACTTCGCCCGAAACCACAAACTCAACCTTATACTTTACTGTAAAAGGAATTGTAAATTCGGTATCCTTATATCTAATAACCAGTTCTTTTTCGCCTATTGTATCAGTATCATCACATCTAACGATTACAAAGTCTTCAAAGGAAATTTCGCTTTGAGTTTCATTATCATATAGCACGATACTTGTTAAATCAATGTCACCATTATATTCTATAATGGCTTCAAAGTTATCTGTATTTATTGTGTATTGACTTCCTGTGTTACAACCAAAACAAACAAACATCACAAGTGTTAGTAAAAATGTAAATATTGATATTTTTATTCTCTTCATAATTTCCTCCTATTTGTAAATACAAGAGTATGCCTCATTAGATTTAAGAATTTCGTCTTGATGTTGAGGTAAAAAGTTTTGAGTAGTTTTATCGTTTAACAAGAAGTAAAACGCTTCATCGCCCGATGCTGCTTGTAACGAGCCCTTACCCACTTCCGACAATCTTATTTCATACCCATTAAAATCGTATGTTATATAATCTTTGTCTTCAAATACGCTATAATTTTTTCCACCACCAAACATAGAAATTCCAGCGTGTACATATTTTTCACCAGTAGAGTCATCTTGATATATTATATTTTTAAATTTTTCCTTAGTTGATATTGCATCAACTAGTTCTGCCACATCAAAAGATATATCTGTAAATGTAGTTGGTCCATACACTTCAATTAATGTCGAACTATCTACTTGCGACAACTTTTTCCAGTTATACATTCTAACGTCGCCTTCAAATGTTAATTTAACACCATAACTTGTTTTTGCCAAATCGTACCAGTCCTTAACCAATCCGCCTAAATACGAACTACCATCTGCAAGTGCTGTACCCGAAAAGTGAGTGTCTAACCCTATTGCAAATATGCCCGCATCTTTAAATACTGAGTTTTTTACATTAACAAAAGTTTTAATAAATGAATTGTCATAATTTAGTTTTTCAGCATCTGTCATAGTTTCATATGATTTTTGAACTGGGAATGTTTTAGTTTTATCATTTAATAAATATGGTGAAGGTTCGCTAACTGTTCCATCAACAAAGCAATTTGAACCTAATCTTAAAATAAATTCTCTAGCACCACTTAATACTGAGTTTTGAATATTTAAATTAATTGCCTTGGTACTATCTTCAATATCACCAAACGCACGCAACACTGTTCGTCCGTTAGAAATACGTGAATATTTAATGTTTACATTATCGCCAAATACTTCCACGGTTGTACCAGCATAAGTTAAATCATTTAAATCATATTCATTATCAGCGTCCGCTTGCAAATCACAACCCTTTAATACAATGTTTGTTAGAGTTACATTTTCGTAAACAGCAAAACATACATTGTCTTGTGCCTTAACACTGACCATACCGCCATTTTCCGACATAGCAACAAAATTAAGTGGACCACTAAATACTGCACTAGTGGTAGCATTTTGAAGATTACGTTCCCACGCAACATTATGTGCATTGATTGTATGCCCGTTACCATAAACGTCATTTTTAAATTCAATCAATACTTTAATCTTGGCTTTATCAAGTCTGTTAATATTTCTATAATATGTTTTGTCGTAAGTGGTTGTAATTTCCTTATAATAGTTTGCTACACCTACAGCAAAATCATCTTTAATATCGTTGTGTAGTATTATTGGCTTTGGATTTTGAGCATTAGTTGCATTCCACAAATCTAAATAACTTCTTACATTTACACCACTGTAAATACATCTAATAACAAACGGCTCACTTTCCACATTACCAAACACTGCTTTTATTTCAACATCTTCACTTCCGTCATTACCAATTAATGATATTGTTCCGTTTGAATCAATTGCAACATTTTGACTATTTGACACCCAACTAATATTATTAGTAAAGTTTTCGCCTACTGTCGCACCTCCAAAAGATAGATTTAAATTTAATTTACTTGCAGTTCCGTCCACTTCGTTCTTGGCAAAAGCAAACACATTTTCGATACCGTACGTATTAGCACTTTCCAAAATATCAATACTAATAGGATTAACTGTAATGGTTTTGGTAAGTGTCACATATTCATTTCTATTTTCTTCGTTATATATTTTCAAAGTCAAAACCGTAACGCCTAACTTATCACCTTTAATACGAATAAATTTATTTACTTTATCTATTGTTGCTGTTATGTTATCATTTGATAGCATTAAGTCAAAAACAACATCAACATCATTAGGTGTAATTGTAAATGGTTGAATAATTGTAGCCCCAACTTTAACTGAAGCATTACTTGTATTATCAAATTGAGCGGTAATTTGATTAATGCAAGATATCTTACATACTTTGCTTACACTCAATCCGCTTTCAGTCAAAGCAGTAACTTCAACAAACAATTCGCCATTAAATGTTTTATCCAAAACTGAATAATTTACACTTAATCGTCCATCACTTTCGTTATCAGTATTTATTTCAACTTGAACTAGATTGGTATCAACCTCTTGATTGTTTTTATCATAAACTTTGTACGAATAAGTACATTGTTCGTTAGTGTCTAGTGAAATATTGATATTACCTTCCTTTTTCCAAGTTGTTAATTCGGTTTGTTCAAAGTCTATAATATCTTTATTTTTAATTTCAATAATTACCGTATCACTAACTTCGCTATAATCCGCCGAAACAACGATAATTTCTGCCACACCTTTTGACAAGCCTGTAACAACACCGTTTGCATTTACACTAACAATCTTTTTAGCCTCATCACTTAACTTATATTCCACTGCAAAGTCGTCTTCAGGAATAAATGTATTAATAATCCTTGTAGTATCCCCTACATATATTGAAGATGATTCAAGTCGGCTATCCAAATTTTGTAATCTGTTAGAATTTACTTGAACAATAAAACTATCCCTAAATCCGCCATCTACTGTGGTTAAATATACTTTTGCCTTACCGCAACTTTTAGCCACAATCTTGCCGTCCACATATTCAAGTTCAGCAAAAGGCGAATTACCTACTGGTTCGGTAGTAAACACTATTTGCTTGTTTTTAGCATTGATTGGATAAATGGCATAGTCTACTGAATATTTTTCGTTTTTATCCAAATCCAAATAAACTATCTTGTCACCAAAAATTTCGATTTTTGCAACTGGTATACTAAACCCTATTTTTACCGTATTGGATACCGAAAATAAACTTAACATCAAAATTAATGGTAAACACAAAATTAGTAATATTAATTTTTTATTCATAAGACTACACCTCCTTTTAATTACCCTACCAAAGCGTCAAAACTCTTATATATTTTGTAATTGTAATACACCACTGAATAAACAAAGTATGCAATGCTTATCACTAGCGGTAATATATACGCATAGATTTCTTTTAAATTTAATTTTTGAATAATACTTAGTGTACAACCTTGAGATAATATTGATATTAGAGTCGAACCAATACCCATACATAGTGCCAGCACTAAACCTAAAAATACAACTTTTGTAACTGTTTTGCTACTAGAACTTTCTTTTTCAGCCGAATTTGACAATAATTTAACATTATTCAAATCCAATCTTGTAGCCACCAATATTTGAGCAAATGAAAATAATATTAATATCACTGCACAAATTAATCCGTTTAATATTGTAAGATCAGTAACTATGACTAGCACTATTACACTTGCAATAGATGATAGAGAACTAACTATCCCACAAAACAATACTTTTGCTAGCAATAAATATGTTGGTTTTAAGGCTAACGTTTTCATTTTTAAAAACGATAAGCCGTCACGTGTCACATTTGTGGCACAAAATGTATTAGTAAGCACACTAAACACCAATAGCACTAGCATTGCAAGAGCAAATGATATCTTTAATCCAAATGCATTTATAATTAGCGACTCAAACAAAGTATAGCAACAATACACCATTACTGGCATAGATATTGCAATCGCAAAATACGAAAACAAATGTTTAGGGCTACGATATACGCATATAAATTCCTTTTTCATCAACGAAACAATAGGTTTTGATTGATGATATTTAGGTTTAACCTTTTTTACTTTTAATTCCCTATTATCTTTGTACAAAGTTAAGTAAAATAGTTTGTTTGAAATTGATACCGCCACCGCTACCGATAATGCAATAAACAACACAATAATTATCAGCGATATCCATATTTGATTACCCATCATAATATTGGCAAAGCAATTGGCTGGATATGAGCATTTAAGCCAAGTTTGAAGCGAATGGATAAAACTGCTGTTAAACAAGAATTTTATTGAACCCGTTTCAAGCCATAATTGTACAATTGCTAGAAACTTAGAATATAACACAAATGCACCAATCAAAAGTCCACTAATAACAACAAATAACAATAAATATCTGTCTTTTAAAAATTCCAAAACTTTAATAACTGGCACAAGTAATATGGTAGATATCCCAAATACTACTAAAGGCATTGTAATAATTACAAACACCGTTTTTAACCAAAACACAAATGAAGGATTAACCGCAATATAAAATATTATATTTATAGGCACGATAAGTGCAATACTTGCTATAAAGTTCCAAATCATTAATGCCAAAAGTTTGCTTAAAAACAAGTTTTGATGCTTAACTGGAAGCCTTAAGTATATTTGCTTATCTTTATTCATCATCAATGTGCTTTGCATCTTTCTAATGCAACCTATCACCATTAACACCATAATAAACAAATACAAAATGTTTATCAGTTCGGTGGCTCTGGCTTTAGGATTTAATATTTTGTTAACCTTAACGCTAACATATCCATTAGCAATCTTGGATATAAGAGCAATAAATACGCCCAAAATTATAACCGACAAGGCTAACGATAGTAACAAACCAACCCAATCAAATTTTTTCTTTTTACTATAACTTAAAATCGGAAACAGCATTTTAAGTTCGTGTTTAAATAATACAGCAAACTCTTTCATTACTTTGACACCCTTTTGGTAATGGATAAGAAATATTCTTCAAAGTTTTGATTGGTTTGTTTAAATTCGTTTAAATCAATTTCTTTTAAAAGTTCACCTTGGTCAATGATATATGCCCTGTTACAAAAATGTTGAACAGTGTTTAAATCGTGTGATGAAAACAATATCAAATTACCTTCTTTACTATAACTTTTAAAAAACGATTTAACTTGACTCATTGTAAATGGGTCTAATCCAATAAATGGCTCATCTAGTATCACAATCTTAGGATTATGGATTAATGCTGCCATAAACGAGATTTTTTGTTTCATTCCGTGTGAATAAGTTGAAATAGGTCGATATATTGCTTCCCCTAACATAAACAATGTTTGGAAATGCTCGATACGTTGCTTGCGTTCTTGCTTGGTTACACCATACACGTCGGCAAAAAAGTTAACAAATTCGTAACCTGTCATCTTTTCAAACAAAGTAAACTCATCACTAACATAACCAAAATTACGTTTAGCCTTGATTGGCTCTGTTTTTAAATCATGACCGCAAATCAAAATAGTACCCTTTTCGTATGGGTGCATACCAGTTAAGCATTTAATAGTTGTCGATTTACCCGCACCGTTATGCCCAAGTATACCAACAATCTCACCAGCATCACCTTTTAAATTTATGTCATTGATAGTATAATTTTGCTTTTTGCTATACTTTTTACATAACCCCTTAACTTCAACCAACATAACAAACTCCCTTTTCAACCAAATATACTACTTATTGCTTAAAAAATTTTACTAAAGTTGTATTAGTTTCTTTATATTTTGCAAAATTATTTAATTCAAGTCCAAAAACATCTAACAACTTAAAGATTTTAATCACTTTCGACACTAAACAAATCTTAAGTAGTTTATTCGACAAACATTTTACCATAAAAAAACCAATAAATCAATACTTTTTTTAAATTTTATATATATTTATTAAATATAATATAAATTAATGACTGGTTTGTTACATTTTTTTGCATATTGCATAATGCGATATGTTCCGCTATACTCTTTATGAAACTCGGTACAATACACTATCACTTCGTCACTTTCGTCCACCATTTTTTGATTAGACACAATTATTTTACGCTTGTAATGCACTTCTTCAATATCATACATTACCGATTGAACATCTGTATAATATAGTTTACCAAAACTATCATACATTCCTAAACGTACTCTATTTAGGCTTGTAAACACCCAATGAATATCTATATCATAGCCCTCGTGTTTTAATCTTCTACACACACTAAACGCAAGCCTATCGTACTCGCCGTGACTACCAACTAGCACTCTTACACACCTACCCTCAACACGAGATTTAAGATAATTGTACAAATTTTGCTCAGTATTAGGACTAAAAATTTGCCTATGTCCAAATATTGAAATAGTATACATAAACCCACCTTTTTAACATATTATAGAATTTTCGATATTGCTTAAAAATATATTAATATCGAATTTTCAATATGTCAAGTATTAAAATCGAATTTTCTATAAATTATTTTATATAGGAAAAGTTTTATGGATTTTATTGAAATATTAAAAGAACTAATGATTGATAACGAACTTAATCAAGTAAAATTAGCAAAACTTGTTGGTGTTAGGCAAGGTCAAGTAAGTGAATGGCTTAATGGCAAAAGCAAACCTGGATACGATAGTTTAAAGGCACTTGCAATAGCACTTAATGTTTCGGCTGACGTATTGCTTGGAATTAGCAATATTTAACCCAAAAATTTATGCAAAAAAAGACACTTTTTTACGGTATCTTTTTTTTATTTTTTTAACGCTTGTTTGATTGTATCGGTTAACGAATTTTTAGTAATTAGCACTTGAAATTCTTGTTCAGTTATGTAGGTTGGATTGCTTATTTCTAGGTAAAAAATAGTGTAGTATCCTTCCCTTGTTTGCTTTAACATTTCAAGCAAAGTACACGTAGGTTGAACGTGCAAAAAATTGATTTTTTCAATCTGTTTGTTCTTTTTAAAAAACAGTTTATAATACACGTCAAAATTAACTTTATTTTTAGGCAAAAAGTTGCTTGCAAAAAATATTGCAAACAGCAAATATGTTAAATTTATAACACCAAAACAACTAATCAAAAACATCAATCCAAACCCACAAATTGCTATAATATTTAATGTAATATTAATAATTTTTGCAGTTTTTTTGTTGTGCTTATTAAGTATGCTATTTAGTATTTTAGCCCCGTCAAGCGGTTCTACTGGTATCATATTAAAACTAGCAAGTATCAAATTACACCTAAAAAAATCGGCTGTAAACACATACATTTCGGGCACAATCCACCACAAACTTGTGCAAATTAGACATATTATAAAGTTAATTGCTGGTCCCGCAAACGCTATACTAAAAAGGTCGTCTTTTTGAATTTTGTTATCCAGTTTTATGCTTGCACCTAGCATATCAAACTTAATTATATTAGTGTTGTATCCCTTACTTTTTGCCATATAAATATGAGCCATTTCGTGAAAAAGTAGTGCCATTATATAGTTTATAAATAGCAAAAACTGATGACCTAATAACATAATTATAGCCATCAATACAAAACTAACACTAATTTTAACTTTTGTTCGTTGCATAACCTACAATAAAATTATGCAACATAAATCTTTTTTATAACTTTATTCATTATTTAAACATTTTAAAAGGATGTATTGCAAAATAAAATTCTATATTCCTATTATAAAACTTGCTAAAACATCTACATATTACAAAGGGGGAATATTAAGGGGGAAAGCCGTTGCCCCCTTAAAGATGCCGAGCAATCGTCTATAAATGAAGTTTACGCAAACTTGTTTTGTGTAAACGATTTAAAAGGACGTATTGCGAGGCAAAATGCTCATTGCTTTCATACGGTCGCCAACGGCATTGATATTGATTGAATACATATTGTTGTCCGTTAAATTTATTGATATATCAATATCATCATATAGCACTTCAAAATAGTTGTTAAGTAGATAAAATATGTCGCTTTTAACCACATCTTTCATATATTGAGGATTAAGTTGTTTGTCCTTTTTAATAACATTATCTAATCTATTAATTAGTTCCATAATTACACTTTCCTTTTAAAAAATTTTCGCATTCCACCAAATACACCTTTATATTTATAGGTACAATCATACAATTTTTTGCTACCTGTTTCGATATTTTCGCTAAGTATCAAAAAAGCCTTATGACTAGGCAATTTAAAGTCTAGTCGATTGTTGTTATTTACCTGCGAAACAATAATATTATCATCTTCGGGTATAACCCCACCAAATTCGGTTTTAAGCACTTTGCTAATATCATAAACGTCTAACATAAGTTTGTCTACAATCAAATCACCACGTGCACGATTAACCACAAATCTAATGCTTGAAAGATTGTATGTAGATAGTATTGTAACTACTTTGTCAGCATCACGCAAACTAGATATTTGCGGACTGGTTACAACCAACGCTTCTTCAGCACAAATAACCGCCCTATTAAAGCCCGCATCAATGCCGGCAGGACAATCAATTAATATATAATCAAACATTGTTTTAAGTTCATCAACCACCGCTTTAATATATTCTGGTCTAATATTAAGGTTATGAACTAAATTACCACTGCTTAACAAGCAGAGCAACGGATATGTACTATCTTGAACTAGTGCTTGACGCAACCTACACTTGCCGTCCAAAACATCTTGCATTGTGTATAACACCCTACTTTCAACACCTAGCACAACGTCCAAATTATTAAGACCAATATCCATATCCACCACACATACTCGATGATTTTTTTTGGCAAGATTAAGCCCTAAATTCGCACAAACCGTAGTTTTACCTACTCCGCCTTTACCAGAAGTAACCACAATAACTCGTGACATACACCCCTCCTAACAAC
The DNA here is from genome assembly GCA_045538675.1 of Candidatus Onthoplasma sp. Lineage (GTDB taxonomy): Bacteria > Bacillota > Clostridia > Christensenellales > UBA1242 > Onthoplasma. The sequence continues at coordinate 13,618 of JAZSRW010000052.1, forward strand.
AACCTAACAAAATCAATAATAACCACTAGCAAAAAAAATGTAAAGCACTTAAACTTTACATTTTTAATATTCGACAATATTAGTAATTTAACTACATTTATAACTTGATATATGGATAATCTTCCTTGTCTAGCGACAACAATTTGCCAGCACCTAATATAACCGCATCTTTAGGATTATCAATTACATTTACTGGAATATTTAGCCTTTTTGACGCATATTCAACTAGCCCTTCAATTGATGATACCCCGCCAGTAAATACTATACCGTTCTTTTTAATTTCTGCCGACAACTTGTCTGGAAGTGATTTAATTACTTGATCAATCATATCAAAAATCTTATTATATACACCTATAATTGCAACTCTTGCTTCATTAGCACGCATTGTAACTTGTTTATATTCACCAGAACTATCAATCCCTGTAAAAGTAGTTGTGTAAGTATCCTGCATATACATTGAAACAAGTTCTTCCTTAACAGTTTCGGTTTGCTCTTCACTAATTACAACGCCATAATTATCTTCAATATAAGTTTTTAGAGCAACATCCATTTCGGCACCGCCTATAAAATAATCACGCCCAAAAATAAACTCATATCGTGACAACACAGATATATCAAGTAGATATTTACCCATATCTACTATCATAATTTTTGAATTTTCGCTTAATGGCATATTACATCTAACACAAACACCATTTTGCACAAATTGAACTTTAGACACGCCTGCTTCGTGTAATAACATTTTAAGTTCTAACAAATTCTTTTCAGTCAAAGCACAAGGCACAGCCACAATAGCATTGATTTTAGAATTATCAACCACTGCCTCATTTATTATATTGGCAAGTAAACTAACCGCTAATTTAGTATTAGCAATTTCAACCCCTTTTATTGGCTCGTGAAGGTCATATTGCGAGGGTTTTAATCCACACAAATACTTTGCTTCATCACCATACTCACACACTTTACTACCGCCTTTGTTGGTGGCAACATAACTAGATTTACGTGCAACAATACCAAAACCTTTGCGATATACAATAATCTCGTTGCTACCAAATTTAATAGCCAAATCCATATTTTTATCCCCCTTAATAAAATAGGCGACACTACCTTACGCCTATAGCGTAGGCGTATCGCCTGATATTAATATATTTGTTATAAAATTTGTAAATTTTTACCAAAAATCTTTTTAAAATCATCATATAATGTTTGGGCTTGACTAATTTCCAAAGTCGCATCTTTTTCTAGAGTAGTTTTTAATATAACAGTATCGCCCAAAATATCACAAGCAATATCCTTAACAGCATTGCTTCCTGTAATATTCAACAAGTTAGCAATTTTAACCATAATACCTAACTTTTTGATAGAACTAACGTCTTCATCACCCAAAATATCCTTATATCTAACCCAATCACTTAAACTAAAGTTATCTGGATTTTGATTAGCCACAACAAATGCTGCCATCAATATTTCAGCGTGTGTAGCACCATAAATATTTGAACCTAAAATTACATTAAATCCATTTTTTTCATAATTACTAAATGAAATACGCTTCCCGCTTAAACACATACTAGCAGCAATACGTAAAACTTTAACATAATTACGGTTAAGGCGATGTAAAACTTTTAGTTGCTTATAAATTATAATAGACAAGTCATAAATATTGTTAACATTTTGACCAGTTGGATAAAATTCGTTAATACCACTCAAACAATATCCTAAAATATCTAGCATAGGTTTTTCGGCTTGAGGTAACACACTACGAGCCACCAAACCATACATTTCACCACAAGTAGATACCTTAACATTAGCCTTGTATACACCGTCAAACAACGCTTTGATAATAGACACACCACTAGCCAAAACGTCAGCACGCATATTAGATACACCCTTTAACTTTTTAGCCTTGTCCATATCTAAAGTCTTAAGCAAATTAAATATTGACTTAAAGTTATTGTCAGTAATTTCATAATTATGTTCAATATCTACAGGATAATGTGTAGATTTGCGTAGCAATACGCCAGTGGTTTCAAAATATTTACCAACACCGATAAATTCAACCTCTTCATCAAGTTCCAACAACCACTTTTCTTGACGAAGATATTTGGTTATCAAGTCAACAATGCTATCCATTTTTTTAGACACATCTTTAACACTTTCAAATTTTTCAGCCAAATTAACAGCACCAAAAGGAATTGTACAACGATTAACAACCGTACGACGATTATAATACACTAATTGCATACTATCATCATTAATTTGACATACCAAACCCTTTATATGTGAAAATGAGTGCAAGCAAGCAAGATGTAACGCATCTACTTGCTCATCTAATGACAAAACTCTAAAATGCAATGACATTGTTTTGTATATTTCATCTAAAAACGCAACTTGATTACGTGCTGTTGAAAATACGGGGTCTGCATAACACAAATGGTGAGATATACCCTCACTATCCATCATCTTTCTAAAGATTTTCAATATAGTAATAGCTTCCTCGATACGAGTAGTTTTAATATACCCATCTCGCTCTAAATCTTGAGCAATCCTAACCGGTTCTTTAATTTGTTGTTCCAACATAAAGAAGCCATTTGGTGTAAACTTAAGTTTACTAAATGTGATTTCACTTGCCCCTAATTCAATTACAACTAATTTTTCCATATTTTTTTCCTTTTATACTCGATACATAACATATTTTTTGCATATAGTCAATAGGTTTTTTAAAACTTTTTTAAAAATTTTAAGCCAACTTTACAATAACTTTTTCAAACATAGCCCAAGGTAATTTCTCACTATCTGGCAACACCTTAAACACCATTTGTTTTTTAGTGGTTGGGTGATTAAATGTTAGTTGATATGCCCATAATGCAAGGTTACCACCATGAGCCTTGTCACCATACTTAAAGTCGCCATAAATTACGGTATTGTTTTGCTTACTCATTTGAACCCTTATTTGATGACTACGTCCTGTTTTTAAATCAACTTTAATCAAACTCATATTTGATTTAGTATCCAACACTTCGTAATCTAAAATTGCTTCCTTAGCACCATAATCACTGCGTGTGGCAAGATTAACGACATTATTTTTTTCATCTTTAAGTAGGTAACAAGTTAGTCTTGCTTTTGATTGAATAGGTTTACCTAAAACCACACACAAATAATTCTTTTTCATATCCTTACTTTTAAGTTGTTCAGCAAGACGAGCAGCGGCTTTGCTAGTTTTGGCAAATACCATAACCCCGCCAGTTGGTCTATCAAGCCTATGCACCAAACCTAAAAACACATTTCCAGGTTTGTTGTCCCTTACCTTTATATAATTTTTTAATAAATTTAACAAATCATCATCTTTGCTTTCATCTTCTTGCACTGCAATATTATGTGGCTTGATAACTACTAGCACGTGATTATCTTCATATACTATATCTGGTGTAAATTCCATATTTGTTTCCTTAACTTTTCATCATTTATTTTTTGTTGCAATTACTTATTTAGTCGAGTAATTGCCGTACAACCGCAAGGTAAAATTATACCCGATTGAGCGGTAGGTAGTCCAATTTCGTATGCGTCAACTTTACCATTAGGGAATACGCAATTAAGTATATTTGCCATAACGGTAGGTTGAAGCCCTGTTGTATAACTATTAATAAGCACTAGTAACGCATTATCTGCCACCACCCCTTTAACCAACTTTACAAAATTGAATATATCGTCTTCAATCTTCCATGTTTCACCTTTAGGTCCACGACCAAAACTTGGTGGGTCCATAAGCACAATATCATACTTTTTACCACGCCTAATTTCACGCTCTACAAACTTTTGACAATCTTCGTTAATATACCTAATATTGTCAATACCATTTAACTTTGCATTTTCCTTTGATACATCTATCATACTTTTAGCCGCATCAACGTGTGTAACACTTGCACCCGCCTTGGCACAAACTATACTTGCAGCACCGGTGTAGGCAAACAAATTAAGCACACTTACAGGTCTATTAGCATTTTTTATTGTATCAATAAGCATATCCCAGTTAACTGCCTGCTCTGGGAACAATCCTGTATGCTTAAAATTCATAGGTTGAATTCTAAACTTAAATTCACGCCAATTAACTATCCAATACTCTGGCAAACGGGTTCTAATATCCCACTCGCCAGACTTATTTTCAGTACGATGATAATGTGCGTCAAGTTTGTTACGGCTTAAATCCTTGTCCACATTCCAAATAATTTGAGGGTCAGGACGAAGTAAAGTGTACTTTCCCCAACGCTCCAACTTTTCGCCATTACCAGTATCTAAAACTAGATATTCTTTCCAATCTTTTGCTACTTTCATATTTCTCCAATTTATCTTTTACTTTCTTTTACAATCAAGAAAACTTCACTTTGTTTAAAACAAAATTTCACTTGCAAAAGCAAAATTCACTAAGCAAACTTGTTTGCGTCTATTATACACATTTTAATTTTTTTTTGCAATACCTTTTTTAAATTTCGATATACTTAAACTAATTACTAATAAACGTCCAACACCTTTTGCATTTTAATTATATCATCTTTGGTTATAATGCCAAGTGGAGGATATTCGTCTGTACCATTACGAGTAATAAGCACAATCAAAAGTTTATTGTTGGTTTCAAATAAATTCATAACTTGTTCAATTGTAATCTTTTCATCTACCACATTATAATAATTAACATTGCCTAGTTCTTCAATAATTGTACTTACTGTTGTTTTGTCAATAAACTTTTGAATATTTTCGCCATTAAGTAAATGTCTACCCATAATATCCATCAAACGTTGACCATTAAGCACGCCAATTAATTTATTTTTAGTGTACACTGGCAAATTACTATAGTCACTACGTGCCATCAACTTGATAGCAGTTGATACCAAATCATCACCATTTACACACAAAACCTCGTGAGTACTAATCTTGTCATAAGCAAGGGGAGGGGTTGCAATAAGGCTAGCAATACCTTCCATTTTTTCCACCACTTCAACGTGTGGTTCAGCAATAACAAAATTACTATTGCCCTTATGAACAATAGCGTTACGAAGTCGTCCGTAGTCTATTAAATCGTCCTCATATTTACGAACCACCGAATTTAATAAAACGGTTTTACGTATAACTTCACTAAAATTTAAACTACGCTTTAAATTGTAAATACTGCGAAGTGAACTATCGATTGAATTGTATGCTGAAATAAATCTATTAGC
>JAZSRW010000111.1:0-2750 GCA_045538675.1 Candidatus Onthoplasma sp.
AATTCTATTAGCACTACCCTTACCACGTGCGATACTGCGTTTCAAAGTTGGTCCTTGAGTTACAGCAATTTCAGCAACGTATAAATCGTGCTTGTTCATACCTTTATTATTTTCAGCATTAGCTGCAGCTGAATTGATAAGTTTCAATACAACTTCTGCAGACTTATTAGGTATAGCCATCAAAATACCAACTGCATCATCATAAGCCTTTCCACGAACTGTATCTAAAACGATACCAACCTTTGTAGGGCTAACGCGAACATATTTTACAGATGCTTTTGGTCTGTTATCAGCATTTGCTTTAATCTTAGCTGTTTTTTCTTTAATTCTTGTTGCCATATTTTACTCCTTATCTCTTCTTTCCGCCCTTAGATGCGTTGCTATCAACTTTAAAACCCTTGAATGTTCTTGTAGGAGCAAATTCGCCAAGTTTATGACCAATCATATCTACAGTACAATATACTGGAATATGCTTTCTGCCATTGTGAACTGCAATTGTGTGACCTACAAATTCAGGATAAATTGTGCTAGCACGTGACCAAGTTCTTACAACTTTCTTTTCGTTCTTTTCATTCATTTCATTGATACGAGCCATAAGCTTTGCATCAACAAAAGGTTCTTTCTTCAATGATCTACTCATATATCAAACTCCTACTTTGATTTAGCTCTCTTGACAATAAGCTTGTCAGAAGCCTTTTTATGTTTTCTAGTCTTGTAACCAAGAGCTGGTTTACCCCAAGGAGTAAGTGGACCTGCGTGACCAACTGGAGATTTACCTTCACCACCACCGTGTGGGTGATCTACTGGGTTCATAACTGAACCACGAACTGAAGGTCTAACGCCCATATGACGCTTACGTCCTGCTTTACCTAGAGATATAATTTCGTGTTCGCCATTGCCTACTTCACCGATAGTAGCACGACATCTAGCCAAAACTTTTCTCATTTCACCTGATGGTAAACGAAGAGTAACATAAGCACCTTCTTTTGCCATCAATTGTGCTGACATACCAGCACTACGAACAATTTGTCCGCCCTTACCAGGTGTCATTTCAATATTATGAATTCTAGCACCTAGAGGAATTTCACTTAAAGGAAGTGCATTACCTACTGAAATTTCAGCATTAGCACCAGACATAATCTTATCTCCAACTTTTAAACCTTCTGGAGCAAGAATAAATCTCTTTTCACCATCTGCATATACTACTAATGCAATATAAGCAGTTCTGTTTGGGTCGTATTGAATGCTATCAACTGTAGCTTCAATATCGTCCTTATTTCTTTTCCAATCAATAATTCTGTACTTTTGACGGTTACCACCACCAATGTGTCTTACAGAAATCTTACCGTGGCTTCTTCCACCTGTCTTGCTTTTAACTGCAAGCAAGCTTTTTGGAGCTTCAGCACCCTTTGTTAATTCTTCAAAAGATGCAGAAGAATAACCTCTTGAGCCATTTGTTATAGACTTTCTCTTATTTATAGCCATTTTTTTTCTCCTTTAATTATGACAAACTATCAAAGAACGCAATACTCTTAGAATCATCTGTTAAGTAAACGATTGCCTTCTTGTAGTCACCAGTACTACCAACGGTAACGCCACTCTTAGTATTTCTTGTTCTGATTTTGCCTTTACAATTTAATGTATTAACTTTTGCAACTTTAACTTCAAATAATTCTTCAACAGCGTTGCGAATTTGAATTTTGTTTGCATCTTTTGCTACGATAAAAGTATAAACTTTATTAGGGATACCAGCATAAGATTTTTCAGTCAACACAGGTTTTAAAATAATATCGTGTGCTGTCATATTATACATACGCCTCCTCTATTTTCTTAATTGCATCAACAGTGATAACGATGTTTGTATTTTCAACAACGTCACAAACATTTAATAGGTTAACTTCAGCAACTGACACCTTTTCAATGTTGTTAGCACATCTAACTACTGTTGGGTCATTTTCAGCTGTAACAATGATTGTACGTTTGTTTAAACCAAATGTATCTAACATTGTAGCAACTTCTTTTGTTTTCTTTTCAACTAGTTCAATCTTATCAAGGATTGTAACTTCGTTTTGAGCAATCTTTTGACTGAAAGCACTAGCAAATGCAGCGTCTCTCATCTTTTTATTAATTTTTTGACTGAAGTCACGAGGCTTTGGAGCGAATACTACGCCACCACCAACCCATTGTGGACCTTTACTTGAACCGTGTCTAGCACGACCAGTTCCCTTTTGTCTCCAAGGTTTTTTAGCGTGACCTCTAACTTCACTTCTTGTCAATGTAGATTTAGTACCTTGACGAGCATTGTTGTGCATAGCTACAACAACTTGGTGAATTAATGATTCGTTATAGCTTGCACCAAACACGCTATCATTTAATTCGATTTCGCCAACGGCATCTTTCTTCATATTATATATTGTAAGTTTTGCCATAGTTATCTCCCTTATTTCGCCTTCACAGATGCTTTAACTGCAACTATGCTATTGTTAGGTCCAGGAACTGCACCTTTAATGAATAACAAGTTTCTTTCAGCATCAACACGAACAACTGCCAAGTTTTGAACTGTAACATTTTCGTGACCATATTGTCCAGGCATCTTTTTATTTTTAAATACTCTGCTTGGTGTTGAGTTTGCACCCATTGAACCAACTTCTCTGTGAACAGGTCCAGTACCGTGAGCCATTCTTAGACGGTGAGCATTCCAACGTTTGATTACGCCACTAAATCCGTGACCCTTGCTTACGCCAGAAACG
>JAZSRW010000006.1:0-4733 GCA_045538675.1 Candidatus Onthoplasma sp.
ATAAAAGTATTTTAATATCTTCACTTTTCACTATGATAGTAGGAATAGTGATGTTTTTATCAGGTGCTTTTATAAGTGCCTTTGGTTTTATAAAGCCAGAAGAATTTAGAAAGATTAGCGATTTAGAATTCTTTGTCAACCAACAAGGGATTGAAAAATTGCAACGTAAAATTTTGGGTGGGAAGTTATTAGAATTTAACTTTTTATATTTGATTTTAGGAATTTTTATTGCGGTTATCAGTATTGCGGTAATAATTTTTGCCGTAATCCAATTAAGATATGCAAAAAAATATAGAGTGGTACAAAAACGTATCACATTATCGGTATTTACTATTCTGCCTTTATCAATTATGGGTAGTGCTTTAGCATACTTGTTGTTAGAGTTTGATTATTTGCCAAACAATATTAAATATGTTATGTATGGTATTGTTGGAGTGTTTGCAGTTATTGCCTTGTTGAATATTTTAGGTGTTGTAGTTAGTCGTGGCGAACAATTTATGTCTAACGACAATAACAAATATGCATTTGATAACAATTCAATAAAAAATGCAAGAGTAGAAGTTAACAATGTTAAAGATGCTAGACCAGTACAACTTCCAATAAATAAGCAAGTTCAATCTAACCAATATCAACAAAGGCCAATGCAACCTAATATGGTTGGCAATCAAATGCGTCAAGCAGTTAGACCATATCAAATGGCAAATCCAAATAATCCTATTCAGCCAGAATCTAGAGTTATTGCTCAAATGAATCAATCTGCTCAACCATTACACGCTAGACCAAATCAATCAGTGCCACCAAGACAACCTCAATCGATAAGAGTATCTCAAGGGCAACCAATTAGACAAATGCCACCAAGACAACCTTTAAATGCTTCAATGGTTATCAATAATATGCAACGTCCAGAGTCTAGACCTCAAATAAATACTAAAGCACAAAATACTGCACGTCCTGTAACATCTATGAATAGTTCTATTCAAACTAGACCAACCAATATGGCTCAAAGGCCTCAACCAATGGTTAAACAACGTCCGATGTCTCAAGGCAGTCAAATGCAACAACGACCAATTCAGCCACAACGTCCAATGGCTAGACCGCAAAATGGAAATATGGCTAAGTGTTGTGCTAGATGTGGAAGAGTTGTAAATCCAGGCGAAACTATTTGTAAAACTTGTGGTAACAAAATAGTATAAGGGGAAAATTATGGCCAAATATTTTAAATTCGATAGTGGGCTTGTATTATTGTATAAAACAAACAAAATAAATACTTCTACAAGCATTGATATATCGTTTGATTGTGGTTCTAGATGTGATGGAAAAATTCCAGGACTTTCACATTTTTGCGAACATATGTTTTTTACAGGAACAAACAAACTATCCAAGCAAGAATCAATGAAACGTTATAGTGATTTTGTTAAAGCTAATGCATATACTAGTTGCTACGATATAGTATTTACAGGCTATATTATGACTAACAAGTTGGTAGATTATTTGGTGGCGGTTAAAGAGATGATATGTGATAGCACATTTACGCCACAAGCCGTTGAAGAAGAAAAAAAAGTTGTTATTCAAGAAATCGCTCAATACGCAGACAAGTATGCTAGACACGTTGGTGATTTGAAAGCATATAATTTGTATGGTTTAGAATATTTTAAAAATGGGATATTGGGCAGTAAAGAAAGTATAAATTCGATTACAAGCAAAGATGTAAAAAATTATGTAAAAAAGTATTTTGTTAAAAATAATTGTATAATCAGTATATGTACACCTTTAAAGTTTTCAAAAGTTAAAAGTTTGATTAAAAAATATTTTGAATCAACTATGCCTAGCAATAATTTGAAGCCATTACCTTACAAAATGAACAAACTTATAATGCAAGAAAAAGTTAGTATGTATAGTAAAGATATTGACAAAAACTTTTTAACCATTACTTTTATGTTACCTCAAAAAGGTGCAGATATTAAGTATAAGGCCAAACTTGGTATGATTTGTGATATAATTGATGATATTGGGCAAGGTCTTGCTAAGAAATTACGTATAGACAATAGTTTGATATATTATATATACTCACAAGAAATGCTTAACTACCAAAATTCATATATTGACATTAGTACAGAAGTTGGTAGCGAAAATTTAAAACCTTGTATAGATGTAATTTTTGAATATATAAAAGGTATAAGACAAAATGGTTTTACATATCAACAATATAAGACCGAACTTGAAAGGGACGAGTATTATTATCACACAAATGTAAATTCGCCAGATAGTGTAAAAGATGGTTTATTAAAGCATAGGTTTTATGGTAAATTTATTAGTAATGAACAATTACACAAAATTATTCAAAGCATTTCATTTGACGAATTAAATCAAACAGTAAAAGAAATATTTGATAATGCAAAAATTCAAGTGCTTGTATATGGAAATGCGGACAAAAAAGATATGTACACAATTAAGCAAATTCAAAAGAAATTTTAAGGAGGATGTGTATGAAGGAAAAGGAAATTGGTGCTATAATCGAGCACTATAAAACACATTTAGGGGATATTGAAGTGTTGGAATATAATCCAACTAAAGATATGCCTTTTAAGCCTCAATTAATAATATCGAAACCTAATAAATATCGTAAATATAATGTTATATCGACATTAGGGGTTAGCAACATTAAACTTAAGGGCGGAGCATATACTAATTGCGAACTTGTTTTGTTGCTTGACAAAAATTGGAAGTTTAAGTTAGATAATATAAACTACAATTGGCCTCTTGAATTAATGCATACAATTAGTAATATTTTATACTTAACTGATATTGAAATGGGTTATGGTAAATATTTTATTAATAATGGTAACAAAACTTTTGCCCCTATGACAGATATGGGTGTGGCACTTATTGGCGTACCTGCAATGTTAGATACTAGATTTTTTGAATTAAGACTAGGTAAAAAATTTGTTAATTTCTTTATTATTACTACAGCCACCATGGAAGAATTAAAACTTATTAAGCATATGGGTGGAATTAACTTTATTCAAAGATATTTACTACCAGAAGGCGAGGACGCTTTTATAATAAAGAAATAATAAATATATATTAGAATTATTTAAATAAAAACATCTCACTATATCAGTGAGATTTTTATTTGCTTTTAACCATATTGTATTACACTTAAATAATAAAAAAAGATGTAGTATATACTACATTTAAAAAATATATGGTGCCGATGGTCGGGGTCGAACCGACATGAGGTTGCCCTCGCAAGATTTTGAGTTATTTAAACACTTTTTTAAATAGTATCATATAGTGTTATTTTTGATTACCTAAAACCTTATAAACCCCCTATAAATAAAGGAAATTCCTATCACTTACTGATTAGATAATCCCTTTTAGCGTTATCTTCTATTCAGCTAGTGTTTTTAAATGTTTTCTGGAACTTTTACCATTTTTTGTTAGAAATTTTCAAATAGCAATTCAAAAATTATAAGATATATGCTATAATAACAAACATAATTAAAAGGATGTGCAAAAGAAATATATGGAAAAAGTTGTTTATAGTTACATAGAAAAATTAAGAGAAGCAAAAAATAATAATAAGCTAGTTGTGTTTGTAGGTTCTGGTGTATCTATGAATTCAGGTTATATAACTTGGAAGGATCTAATTAAAGAAATGTATGGAGCATTAAAAGGAACGGATGTTCTTAAAGCAAACGATAGTATTATTTTAAATAACACACTTAAAATTCCACAGTTGTTATTTGAGAAAGATAAAAATAAATATTATGAAATAATTAGGAATAACTTCCCTGATAAAAAATCAAATGTATTAAACAATAAGATATTTGAGTTAATGCCTAAACATATTATTACAACTAATTATGATAAGCTTTTAGAAAATTCAGATAATCCTTATGTGTCTTTTTATGATGTAGTAACGACCGACAAACAATTATTACAAGCCCAAAAGCCACATTACATATTAAAAATGCACGGAACAATAGATGATGTAAATACTATAGTTTTGAAAGAAGATGATTATTTTAGATATCAGCAAGAACATCCAGCATTTGAAACTTTTATAAAATCCTTATTACTTGATCATACTTTTTTATTTTTAGGATATTCGTTATCTGATTTAAACTTAAAATTAATCTTAGGATGGATTTCAAGCTTGAAAATACAACTAAAAGGAGAATTTGAAAATAAATACTATATTTTAACTGATAACATTGATGATGAATTAGATATAGATTTATTTGATTATTTCAATAACAATGGTGTTGTTGTAATTAATTATAAGTCACTAGAAGGCAATTTGTCTAAAAATTCAGAATGTTTGGGACTTCACCCCAAAGCAAGAACTATATATTCTCTATGTAATATGTTATGTAGTAATAATGATTGTTTATATGAGTTTATAAAACATTATATAGATTTAATATCAGAAGATGAATATGTAGATTATGGATTTATAACCAAATTTTTATTGTTAGAACCTTGTATTAAGCTAGATACAACCCTAGAAATAGTTAGAAAACAAAACTTCCTTATCTTAAAGGAACTATTAGACAGTGATTTGGGAGATAAAATAAACAACCTTTTGTATAGGGCTAAAATTTATTATATTGTATGTGATGAACTGTCAAAAGAACAAATTTGTATTCATATGCCCATAGAATTGAAAAAGAGTTTTAGAGAAAATTTGTTTATAAAATTTATTGAATTTGATTATAATTCAATGTATA
>JAZSRW010000013.1:0-21721 GCA_045538675.1 Candidatus Onthoplasma sp.
CAACCAAAGAGTTTATTAATAATGTATCGCAATTTACCGACAAAGTATACGTTACAACTCTTTGCGTAGATTATGATAATGATGAATTTACTTCTTTTAATGGAAATATTGTGGTTATGGCTAAAAAGGAAGATGTTGAAGTAAGTGTTTATTGTAGTAATAATACAATAAAATTGAAAGATAGTGAGTGGTTTAAAAATAATCGTTTAGAAATATGTAAACAGCCCGAAAATAAAAAGCAAGTGTTACACTCATCTTGGTATTAACAAAAAATTTGACAACTTTTGTAATATATAATTAAATTTAACCTAAATACACAACTTAATATAAGAGGATATTATGTTTAAAACATTGATTAGTTGTTGTATTTGTATTATGATGTTTACGGGTGGAAATATGGATAAAATTTCGATAGATAAGCAGTTGACAAATGCTAGCCAAGTGCAAGTTATTGTTGATAACAGTTATTATAAAATTGAAGATGTTAATGAAATAAATAAATTATTAAACCAAATGTTAAATAACAGTATAAATATGCCTGCTTTTGGGGTAAGTATTCATACCGAAACCCTTAAAGCAATCAAAGCGGGAGTTTGGCTAAAATTTAGTTACGAGACTCAACAAAGTGTTGATGGTATGACTTTTGACGAACTTTTAATTGAAATAAAACCCGAATTTCAAGGATTTAATATAATTCGTGGAAATAAAGGGATTTATGAAGGAAGGTGTTTTTATATCAATCTGGTAGATAAAGATATGAAAGATTTGTATAATTTTATAAATTTAACTTATTCAAACGATAAAAGCAGTTAATTAAAATCGGTTATATTTAATAAATAAGAATAAAAAACTCCCACTTTTAAAGTGAGAAGTTTTTTATAAGTCATCTGCATCTTGAATGGGTTTTAAATCAGAAATTAAAGCAGATGTTCCAGTATAAGAACCATTGATATCAAATTTGTCAGGTTTTCCAAATTGTTTATTTTTAAATTTTTTAGACTTTTTCATAATAATGTTATTATGTGTGGTAAATAAAAAATTTATCCACAACAAATTAGTATTTGTGGATAAATTAACATTATTTATTAGTACATTGTTTTATCTTTAATACGATTGTATTCTTCAAATAGCAATAAACAAGCATTACGGTCAACTTCGGTTAAGAAGTTGCCTAAATTTTTACGACCGCCAAACATATTGTCAATTTTAACATCTCTAAAGCCAATCATTTTGTTGTCGGCAAGAGTTGCACCATAATACACTTTTTTAATATTAGCCCAAGTAATTGCTGAAAGGCACATTGGACAAGGTTCGCCAGTTGTATATATCTCACAACCACTTAAATCAAAAGTTTTTAACTTTTTACAAGTTTTCCTAATGGCATCAATTTCTCCATGACAAGTTGGGTCGTTGTTTACAACCACACGGTTATGTCCTTTACCTATAATTTTATTATCCTTAACGATTACTGCTCCAAATGGACCACCGTGTCCTGCTCGAATTCCTTTTTGTGCTTCAATAATAGCACTTTTCATAAATCTATTCATAAGTTCCTCTTAATAAGATTTTAACACTATTAAAACAAAAAAGTCAAATAATTAATATAAAAGATATTAAATTTTAAAGTTCCAACCCTGCTAAATAATCAATCGAAACATTAAAAAACTTAGACAATGCAATTAGTTTGGATAAAGTAGGTTCGCAAGTATTTAGTTCCCATAAACTTATTATAGATTTGCCAACACCTATTTGTTTTGCCAATTCGATTTGTCCAATATGCTTTTCTTGTCGTAAGCGTTTTAAGATTTCTCCAAATGTTTCCATATAAAAATTATTCCACAAAACTGGGAAAAATACTTGACTTTCCAGTATAATGGGAAGTATAATGATAATATCATTCAAAAAAGGAGAAAATATGAAAAAATTTAACAAATTATTAGCACTTGGATTAGCGAGTGCAAGTTTAGTAACTGGGGGATTTATGTTAAGCGGGTGTGATATTGATAGAGACAATAATAACACTCAAACCGAACAAAATCAAGATGAGCAAAAGGTGGTTAGTTCAATTAGTTTAAATACAAATACTTTGCCTAGTTATATTATTAGAGGAAAGTTTTCAAGAACTAATATTACTATGACAGTAACTTATGAAGACGATACCACAAAAGTTGTTGATGTAACTGAAAGTATGTTTAGCGAAACTGATAAAACCAAATTAAATACTGTTGGTCAATATAACCTAACTGTAAATTATGGTGACAAAACCGCTACAATGTATGCAAACGTGGTTGATGAAAGATATTTATTAAAGGAAGTTGTGGAAGCCAACCTTGATAAAGATGTTACCGTGACTAGCAGTGAAGGAATAATGAAATATGATGCTGAAAACAAGATCTTACATTATACAGAGGGTGAAGATTATACATTCTGGGGCTGGATAAACAATAACCTTTTCTATACTAATGAAAGCGATGAGGATGGTTCTAATAAATGGTTATCCGGGACTATTTATGATTATATAAATAGCGAATATCCATATTCTAAGATTGTAGATATGTTTAAAAGAACAGATGCTTGGACTATTGATGATATTGAAAAAGATGGTTTAAATTATATTTTAACGGCTACACATGGTGATGATGAGCAATATAAATATTATTTTAACGAAGATTTCATGTATAAGGTTGAAGAAACAGATGGAGGATATGTATATACTTCCACTTATAATTACTCAATTCTTAATTTGGAAGTGCCAGCAGAAATTAAAGCGTTAGAAAGCGGTACAACAGTTGATGTTGAAAGCATAACATGGGATTTAAAAGATCTAATGAATAATTATCTTGAAAGTGATTTTGAGATGAGTATATTTGATAATGCTAGCAATACTACTTATCTATATCAACAATATGATGCTAATAATAAAATTATTAAGGAAATTGATCCAACGGATGACAATGAAGGTGATTTGTCGTGGATTAATGGGGATTATTATTACGCGTATTATTACGCAACTAATTCAATTTATAAATACAACATATCTAGTTGGGATAGACATATAATGGTTAATTGTTTTACATTCGACCACTTATTCGATGCTAATAATATCACGGTAGATATCAGTGAGGGCGGTCAATATTATGAACTTATTTTACCAAGTGAAGACGGCGATGGTGAAGTTTGGGAATACAAATATATATTTAATGCTGAAGAAATTAGTAAAATTGAAGTAAGATGTAACAATCAATATATGGGACATTATACATATAATAAAACTAATGTTGTATTAGAAGTTCCAGCAGAAATTAAAGCATTGGAAAGTAGTACACAATAATTGAAAATATAAAAGTATCAATGTAAATGTTGCTATTTTTTATGATTGTAATTTAGGGCTTGATTTTTAATGTGGTTTGTAATATAATATAGGTATGAAGAAGAATTATACAATTTTAGCAATTGAAAGTAGTTGTGATGAAACTAGTTGTGCGGTGGTGGTTGACGGCCGTACGGTTCTTTCCAACGTTGTATCTAGTCAAATTGATATACATACATTATTTGGCGGTGTCGTGCCAGAAGTTGCATCACGTAACCATATAACCGCTATTGATAATGTGGTAAACGAAGCACTTAAAGTGGCAAATAAAACTTTGGACGATATTGACGCTATTGCTGTAACCTATGGTGCTGGACTTGTTGGTTGTTTGTTAGTTGGTATTAGTTATGCTAAGGCATTATCTTTTGCAACGGGTAAACCACTTATTGCAGTTAATCATATTAATGGGCATATTGCGTCCAACTTTATTACATACCCAGACTTAAAACCACCTTTTATGTGCTTGCTGGTTAGTGGCGGACATACTGCAATTATTAGAGTGGACGAATACAATCAACATACTGTTATTGGTAATACTCTTGATGACGCAGTGGGTGAAAGTTTTGACAAGGTGGCACGTGTGTTAGGTTTAGGTTATCCAGGTGGACCAAAAGTATCGAAGTGTGCTGAAAGTGGTAAAGATAATATTGTATTTGTAAAACCTAATGATAGTTTGGGATATAACTTTAGTTTTAGTGGCAAAAAGACTGCGGTTATTAATTATATTCACAAACTAGAGCAAAAGAATTTGACTATTCCTGTTAATGATATTTGTGCTAGTTTTCAAAGATGTGCGGTTGATGAACTTGTGGATAAAACAATACGTGCAACTCTTGAAAGCGGGCTTGATAAGGTTGTTGTTGCGGGCGGAGTGTCGGCAAACAAACTTTTACGACAAGAGTTATCCACAAAGTGTGCACAAAATGGGATAAAATGCTATCTTCCAGACCTAAAATACTGTACCGACAATGCTGCAATGATAGGAAGTAGTGCCTACTTTGATGTGCTACTAGGCAAGCCGTTTGCAGACGGAAGTTTAGCACCAAAGGCTAATTTGGAGTTGTAAAAGAATAAAATTTAATATAAAACTTATACTAAAAGATATGGAGTAAATATGAAGAAAGTTGTTTTCAGTTTATTTATCATATCTTTTTTTGTAATGGGATATTTTTATGTGGTGCAACCTATTAATCAAGCGATTGATTATCCTAACAATATGTATGTAACCACCGATGATATTAAGTTTGCTAATGAAAGTAGCGATTTTGCACCGTTTATTAAGTTTGGTTTAGCGGATACTATGGCGGTTAATGGGGAAGAAGTGACATCTACTACTATGCGTATTAAGTTGTTTGGATTTTTGCCATTAAAAAAGGTTAAAGTAAAACTTATTAATTCGCCTGAAGTATATGTTGGTGGAAATATTGTTGGATTTAGTTTAAATACTGAAGGTGTTGTGATTGTTGGTTCTAATGCCGTGTTTACTAGGGAAGGAAGTAAGGAGCCTATTATTGCATCTGGATTGCAAGAAGGTGACAGCATTAGGGCAATTGAAGGGCAACAAATTAATTCGATTTATGATATTGACAAAGTATTAAATAGTATAGAATATGCAGGTCGTGAAGTTGAAATTAGTGTTATTAGGAATAATGAAGAGTTTAAATGTAATATTACGCCCGCACTTGATGTATTTACTCAAAAATATAAGTTAGGTTTATGGGTTAAAAATAGCACAAGTGGCGTAGGAACACTTACTTATGTAAAAAAGGATAATAATCGCTTTGGTGCGGTTGGGCATTCACTAACTGATGCAACTCTTGGTGATAATTACAAAGTGGCGGAAGGAGATGTATATCTATGTAATCTTTTAGGGATTAAAAAGGGCACTAAAAATTCACCAGGCGAAATTCGTAGTACTATGAAAATATCGGACGACAGTATTGGTGTGGCCGATACTAATTGCAAGTATGGTGTGTATGGAAACATTTTAAATGTAAACAAACTTAACCTTATTGATGACTATTCCTTAGGCGGTCGTATGAGTATTAAACCTGGCAAGGCACAAATTTATGCCTGCATTGATGATGAGGGTGTTAAGGCATACGATATTAAAATAATCAAAACAAATCATCAAGATAATGCAGATGATAAGAGTATTGTATTTAAAGTAACAGATAAAGAGTTGATTGAAAAAACTGGCGGAATTATTCAAGGTATGAGTGGTTGCCCAATTATTCAAAACAACAAACTTGTAGGCGCAGTAACTCACGTTTTTATCAATGACCCAACCAAAGGATTTGGCGTGTATGTAGACTGGATGTATGATAATTAAACTGCTGATTAATTTTAATTTGTAATAAATAAAAAAGAAGTAACAAACTTACTTCTTTTTAATATTCCATTATAATTGATTGATTTGAGTTTTACATTCTAAATCTTTTAAAATTTGTTCATTTTTAGGACAACTTGCCGCTTCCTTATGACCTTTTCCGCCATAGATAACCGAGAACTGACCCACGTCTACACATTGTTTAATGCTCCTAAATGAAATTGTATTTCTATCATTAATTATTAAAGCAACTAAATCTAGATTAATGTTAGGAGTTTTCTTAACCAAGTCGGCAATATTATTACGATATTCGTCTTCAATATTTTCAATAACGCCAACTTTTAAGTTATGTAAATTAACAATATGTAAATTTTTGATATAGCTTAGGCAAGTTGCCAATGCTTTTTGCTTATAATCATTAATTAACTTTAATTCGTTGTCTTCAAATAAGTTTGAACATTCGCTTGATAGTTTTGCATACATTTGATTAACATAACCATCTATTTTTAATATTGAAAATAATATATTTAAATCATTTGCACTTTCATTGCTGTATATGGTTTTCCATTCCCAAGTATCATATTGGCGAGTAAGTTCAACAAAGTCCGATATATTATCATTTTCATAAACTAACCCTTGAGATAACAAATAATTATAAAATAAACTTGTACCACTGCATTTGCCATTTTCGTCTTGAACTATTATAGTAGAAAAAGGATATTGGTCGTTACCCTCTTCAATTTCAGTTTTATGGTGGTCAATAATAATTGTTTTTCTACTTAATTCTTTATCTTCTGCAAATTGAGATATTAAAGGTTGTTTAATACATAAATCTGTAACAAAAATTTTATCATAATTATATATCGAACCATCATCTAAAAATTTTTGTATTTGTTGATTAATTTCAAAAGTGTCACAATACACAATATCAATATTATCAAACGCTAACTTGCCAAGAACCGCACAACCCATTCCGTCAATATCGATTTTGTGAGTAAATAATAAAACTTTCATAATCTTCTCCTTGATTCTCAATGAGGATAACACATAATTTAATAAAAGTAAATAGTTTTGAGTAATTTGACACAAAAATTAAAATTATTGAAATAAAAATTTAAAAAGTGCTTGACACAACATATAAAATATACTATAATAAATATGTTGTAAAAATCAATACAACTTAATATTATATGGAGAGTTGGCTGAGCGGTCGAAAGCGGCGGTCTTGAAAACCGTTGAAGTGCGAGCTTCCTGGGGTTCGAATCCCTAACTCTCCGCCAAGCATAACTTAATCCGAACACTATGTGTTTAGATTAGGTTTATTTTTTTATTTTAGCACGGGATTCGACCCGTAAAGGGTTCGGTCTGTCGACCCGGACCGCAACAAGTTGCTCCCGCTTTGTGCTAAAAACTTGCCAAAGGGCAACTTTTCCTAACGCAGTCGCCCCTAACTCTCCGCCAAATCCTAAAACCACTAAATATAGTGGTTTTTTCTTTTGTTCTTTGCAAATTATACAATATGCTGTTAACTTTAAACCTAAACAAAACTAACATTCACTTCGATGGTTTTTAAAACTGACAGATGATGTCTAACACAATTTCTAACAGAAAATTCACACTTTTTTCGTGTCTAATGAAATTTGTTAGAAAAATATTAGACAAAACATTAGACAAATTTTAGAATTGGTATTGAAAAAATATTAAACTTATGCTAATATAATTTCATAGAAAGGAGGAATATATGAATAGAATTGATAAAGAACTTTTAGTTAAATTTTGCTTTTCAAAATATAGTTATTCAAATTATAAGTTGGATACATTAAAAGATATCCCTTATAAAGTACAAATTAATAAAAAGGATACAACAACTCCAATTGGTAAAATATATGTTTTGTTAGAAGATAGGCGTAGTCACGAGTTATCAAGCTATGATTTTAAATATAATGCACAAAGAGAAATAATAAGTTGTATAGAGCATTATGAATTTGATGATGAAGGCATAGAAGTTATAGACGAATATAAGCAATATTTGTGTACATCAAAGATAAGGGAATTAAAACAATTAGACTTGTAATAGTTGTGAAAAGATAATAAATTTTAGGGAGCAGGATAAGGAGCGGACTCAAAATTGCAATTTTAACTCTAAAAACATTTATAAAATAGATTGTTTTTGATGGTTCAGTTGAACACACCCCGAGTTTCATTTTGAATCGCGCCCCTGTCGCTACAAAGCAAGTGGGATACCCACTTCTTTTTTATTGATTAAATTTTTTAAAATAGTATTGAAAGTGTTGGTGATTTATGCTATTCTTATACTGAAAAAAGGAGTTATAATGAGAGATATAAGAAATGTTAAATATTCACGGACTTACAAATTTAGTGAAGATTTTCTTAATAAATTAATAAAACAAAATCCCAATATAGATATTAACTATTTTGTTTTTCCTAGTGTAGAAGTTATATCATATAGTGATTTCTTATCTAAGGATGTTGATAATAGAATTAAAAATCGTGGTGTTTTTATAAGAACTCTTACTGAAAATGTTGCTGTAGATACCACTCTTTCTGCAAAAGACATGGTTGATAGGATGTATCGAATTACCAATGTATTAACAAACAACAAACAAATCGACATTTTTGATTTAAATTTTTGTGAGCAATTATTAAATCCAATTATTTTCTCATGTAGTAACTTAGACCGCCACAGAGATACTACCAATGGTGGTTGGTATGATTGCTTGGTATTTTGCTTAAGCAATAGACTTAGTAGCGATATGTGCTATGTTTGTGGCAATGAGCCTTTCTATTTTTGGAATGGTGCTCAAGCGGTAGTATTTGAAAATATTAATGACTTAAGAAATTCTATTAAAGATCTGTTTAAGAAAATATCAACCGAAGACACTTTTGATAAATTTAAAGCAATATATCCCAAGTTTAAATCTCTTGCAGGAAAATACTTGATTGAACATAAAGAAGAATTGTATGATGATGGCATTATTACAACCGAAAAATTGCTTCCACCACAAATAGATTATATTAAAAATAAAAAACAATATGAAATCAAATGTGACGAAGATGAATTTATTAAATAAAAAAACTGTTGGATTGTTCTAATAAATTTCTAACAAAACAAATGTTTTAGGTTTAAAATCTTATCTAAACTTAATTAAATGCCATTTATTATATAAATAAAAAAAGAGCAATTATTGCTCTTTTTTCATATCGCTATTAAGACAAAGTAAGCCTAAAGTTGAAATGATGTCGATTGCAACTTCCTGAGATATTTCAAAGGTTGGGTTGCTAGATGATTTCTTGCCAGACTTTTTAAATGCTGTACTTAGGAAGTAGATTATGGCGACTGGGAAACAAAACGCTAATAATAAAATAAATACAAGGCCGTTAAAACCCTTTTTAGAACTATTGCGACGTTTGCCAGAAGGAAGACCTGGTAGCAACGAACTTCCACCGATAGCAAATCCATTACCTTCAGGATTTATCGTTTCAAATGATAGCATAAACTGTGAACGTTCTTTCGCAGATTTATGAACACTGATACCGATTGCTAATAATATTGCAGACAAGGCGATTAATACCACAAAAGCAATATTAAAGTTAACAACTGTTAAAATTAAGAAAATCCCCATTAGAACAGATGCGAGAACAATCAATAAAAATCCCAGACTAGATTTTGGCATACGCGCATATGAAGTGTCAACACTTTTAATGTATTTAAGTGCTGTTTCATATCGAGTTATACGCTTTTGGTTGTCGTCCGATTCGGTTTCGGTATGATAAATAAATCTTTTGGTAGTTACGGCAATGGTGTTTTTGGTTTTTGACTCTTCAGTTCCGGTGTCGTATTCCCATTGTTTTACCACTTTTTCCCCATTTGTGACAAATAAATTCATAAAAACTCCTTTTAATTGATATTTATATATTAAAACAAAACAGTTATAAATGCAAATAAATTTTAAAGAAATGAAAAAAACACAGAAATTTCTGTGATTTTTGTTTGAAAATAGAAATACAGTTTAAATTACTTTAACAAGCTCTTTAAAGTTGCACTCATCTTGAAAGTTGGAACTTTACAAGCCTTAACTACCATTTTCTTACCTGTAAATGGGTTAATCTTTGAGCCACCAGCTTTCTTCTTTACATCAAATGTACCAAAGCCAATAAATTGAACTTTGTCACCTTTCTTCAATGCACCCTTAAGTACATCAAGGCCGGCTGTAAAGATAGCCTTAATTTAAACAATTGAAACACCAGTTTCTTCAGCAACTGCTCTGTAGAAATCGCCTGCGTTCATAGTTTTCATAAACATTTCTCCTTTTCTTGTAATAGCCTTTGCTATAACTATTAAAAGTGTATCAAATTTTTTTTTCAAAAGCAACTAAATTTACTATAAATTTACAAATTTTTGCTTATTTATAGCACTTTTTTAGTCAAATTAGCCACTTTTATACTATTAGATATACCCATTTAGTATGATTTTAATCTTAAAGGGATAAAAATTTTTATCAAAACAATATATTTTAAATTGATAGATATGTAAAAAAATATATAAAAATTTTAAAAAATTTAGTAAAACCCCTATCATTTTTGTTCATTATATGTTATTATAATTAATACTACTAAAGTTAATTATATATAAGAGAGGAAAATTTTATGAAAAATATTAGAAATATTGCAATTATAGCCCACGTTGACCATGGTAAAACATCTTTGGTTAATGCTTTGCTAGTTCAAGGTGGTGTGTTTAGAGAAAATCAAGAAGTTCAAGACCGTGTAATGGATAGTAACGCTTTGGAACGTGAGCGTGGCATTACAATTTTGTCCAAAAACTGTTCAGCAATGTATAAGAATACTAAAATTAATATTGTTGATACTCCTGGACACGCGGATTTTGGTGGAGAAGTAGAACGTGTACTTAAAATGGTAGACGGTGTTTTGTTGGTGGTTGATGCCTATGAAGGTCCAATGCCTCAAACACGTTTTGTGCTTGAAAAGGCGTTAGAGTTAAATCTTAAGGTTATTATTGTTATTAACAAAATTGACCGTCCAGATGCAAGACTTAAGGAAGTTCCAGACGAAGTGTTGGAATTGTTGTTTGACCTTAATGCTAATGATGAGCAACTTGATAGTCCTGTGCTATATTGTTCGGCTCGTAATGGCATCTGTACAAAAGACCCTAATGTTCCAGCCGAAAATATGAATCCATTATTTGATGCTATTATCGAACATATTGATCCACCTAAAGGAGAAGATGACAAGCCATTCCAAATGCTAGTTTCATCGGTTGAACATAGTGATTATTTAGGCAAACTTGCTGTTGGTAAAATTGAAAACGGAATTGTTAAGGCAAATCAAACAGTTTATGTTAAAAACTATTTTGCACCTGAAAAGAGTTATAGCGGTAAGGTTGTAAATATTTTTAACTTTGAAGGCTTAAAACGTAATACAATTACTGAAGGTGGTGCTGGTGATGTTGTGCTTATTGCGGGTATTCCTGATATTACTATTGGTGACACAATTAGTCAAACCGCAGATATGGAAGCAATACCATTTGTAAAAATCAGTGAACCAAGCGTTGAAATGACATTTATGGTTAATGATAGTCCGTTTGCTGGCAAGGAAGGAAAGTTTGTAACTAGTCGTCATATTCGTGATAGATTGTATAAGGAAGCGATGAAAGACTTGTCACTTAAAGTACGTGACGGCGATACTGCCGAAAGTTTTAAGGTTAGTGGTCGTGGCGAGATGCACTTAAGTATATTGATTGAAAATATGCGTCGTGATGGTTATGAATTCCAAGTAAGCCGTCCACGTGTTTTGTATAGGGAAATTGATGGCGTGAGATGTGAACCTATCGACAAGGTTATTCTTGACGTGCCAGAAGATAGTGTTGGTAATATTATGACTGCTATGGGTAATCGTAAGGGTGAATTAGTTAGTATGCACCCAATTGGTAGTCGTATGAGATTAGAGTTTTTAATTCCATCTCGTGGACTATTTGGATATAAATCACAAATGCTTACCGATACTCGTGGTGAAGGTATTATGAGTTCGGTATTCCACGAATATCAACCATACAAGGGCGACATCTCTAGTCGTACATTTGGTTCACTTATTGCTTATGAAACTGGTGATGCTATTACTTATGGTTTATATAATGCTCAAGGTCGTGGACGATTGCTTGTGCGTGCGGGTGACCCTGTATATATGGGTATGGTAGTAGGTGCAAATC
Source organism: Candidatus Onthoplasma sp. (assembly GCA_045538675.1). Lineage (GTDB taxonomy): Bacteria > Bacillota > Clostridia > Christensenellales > UBA1242 > Onthoplasma. The sequence continues at coordinate 11,947 of JAZSRW010000013.1, forward strand.
CTAAGGGCGACGATATTGTGGTTAACGTATGTAAGAAAAAGCAACTTACTAATATGCGTACATCAGCAAGTGACGAAGCACTTCGCTTAACACCTATCCAAGATATGAGTTTAGAAATGGCAATCGAATTTATTGCTGATGACGAGTATGTTGAAGTTACACCAAAAAGTATTCGTATTCGTAAAGCAATACTTGACCATCAACTACGTGCAAAAAGTCATAAGCCAGTGGTGGTGGATTAATGAATAAAAATCAAGATTATCTTTTAAAAGGGATACTCAAACGTATAGGTATTACAATATTATGTTGTATTCCTGTATTGGTGGTTGTTGGCTTTTGGCTACAAAATTTAAATAATGTTGCAACAATCGCAATATTTGTATTAATAATGTTTGTAGTGCTATGTTTTGAAGAATATATACATTTAAAGATAGCAACTAAACGACAATTAAAAAATAAGGCACTAAACAAAAACGAAGACGTGTTTAAGTAATTATGAATAAATAATAAAAAAATGAAGAATTGCGAGATCTTTCGCATTATAATCTAGGAGTAAATATGAAAAATTATTTTATCATTCACGGAACCTTTGGACATAACCAAGAGAATTGGTTTCCTTGGTTAGAACAAAAACTACAATGTCTAGGGTATGATGTGTTTAATTTTAACTACCCAACACCTGAAGGCCACAATTTTGAGAACTGGGCAAAAGTGCTAGACCAAGCAAAAGATAAAATTACGGAAGAAAGTGTGTTTATTTGTCATTCAAGTGCACCAATATTTCTTATCAAATATTGCATAACTAATAATATCAAGATTGGCAAATTAATTTCTGTTAGTGGGGCTAATAATTTTAAAGTTGGTGTTCCTGAATTCGATGATATAAATAAATTTATGTTTGTTGAGGATGTAAGTAATTTTAAAAATTTGTGTAAAGAACGTATTTGTATTTACTCTAAAAACGACCCATATATAAAACTATATGCTTTAGGAGATTTTGCAAAATCAATTAATGCACAAACTATTGTTTATGATAGTGCGGGGCATTTTAATGCAAGTGCAGGTTATACAAAATTTGAAGATATATTAAAATTAATTTAGGAGGAAATTATGGAAAAAGCACCAAGAATTTTACCGCATAATTTGGAGGTTGAGCAAAGTTTATTAGGAAGCTTGTTTTTAAGTCAAGACGCTCAAAGTGAGTGTTTTGCTAAAATGCAAGCAAGTGACTTTTATTCGACTGGTCACCAAAAGATTTTTAAAGCGATGTATGAAAATTATCGTGGAAACAAAGGCGTGGACTACGTTACAGTTGCTAAAACTCTTGACTCTAAAGGCGAGTTGGAAGATGTTGGCGGTATTGAGTATGTAATGGATTTGACAGGGGCAGTACCTAGTGCATCAAACTATGCAAACTATATGCAAATCGTTCAAAATGATGCAACAATGCGTAGACTTATCGAACTTTGTCAAGGCGGAATAGATTATTGCTTTAAAAATACAAATGCTAGAGATGCTTTGCAACATATGGAAAAGCAAATTTTTGATTTGTCTAGGGAAAAGGATATTAGCGAACTTGTACAAATTACCGCCGGTGTTAATGAAGTTATTGACCGAATGGAAAAATTGTCTATTGACAAAAATGCTTTCCGTGGTGTTAAAACAGGATTTCCTACTTTGGATAATTATACCAAGGGCTTCCATAAAGGCGAATTGATAATACTAGCAGCCCGTCCAGGTATTGGTAAAACAGCACTTGCACTTAATATGTGTACTAATGCAGCACTTTATGGCGGAGCAAATGTTGCAATTTTCTCACTAGAAATGCATATTAGTGAAGTCGCACAAAGAATAATGTGTAGTGTAGGTAATATTGATACTGAAAGTGCAAAGGGTGGAACAACTAACTCTAAAGTATGGGAAACCGTTATGCAAACCAAGGAACAACTTGAAAATGTTGGTTTGTATGTAGACCACTCGTCACTTAACACTCCTACACAAATACTATCTAAATGTCGTAGACTAAAGGCAGAACACGGTCTAGATATGGTAATGATTGACTATCTACAACTTATGAAAAGTGATGTGACTAAAGATAGTGGTAATCGTCAACAAGAAGTGGCAGACCTTACACGTAGTTTAAAGGTTGCGGCTCGTGAACTAGAATGTCCTATTATCGTATTATCACAATTATCACGTGATATCGAAAAACGTACCGACCACAAACATCAACTTAGTGACTTGCGTGAATCTGGTGCGATTGAGCAAGACGCAGACATTGTACTATTTATCGACCGTGCTAACGAAGTTAATCAAGAACTTGAAGAGGTGGAAGTGGCTGACGACAATAATGATGATGGCGAAAAGTGTAAACTTATTATTGCTAAACACCGTAACGGTTCACTTGGAACTATTCCACTTAAGTGGTATGGTCAATATACAAGATTTGAAGAACCAAAGGCTAATCGCTTAAGCGAAGCACCTGTTCACAATGTATCAAATTCTACTGAAGAATTAATACCTGTAGCAAATGATGATTTTGATGGTTCGTTTTAATATGAATACGGCTGATGCCTTATTAAAATATGAAAGTATGAAGACGCAAACAAAGTTTGCTGATTATTGAAAATTTTTAAATAAATTAAAGGGATAAATATTATGATTATTGATGAAATTAAAAAGGATAATGTGCAAGCAATTAAGGACAAAAATATGATTGCACGTGCAATTTTAGGTGTGGCTATTAGTAAGCATTTGGCTTTAAGCATTGAAAAGCGTAAAACAGGTGCTGAAATGACTGACGCTGATATGATTGCAATATTACAAAAAACAATTAAAGAGTTAAATGAAGAAGCCGATAACTATGCAAAAGTTGGCAATACTGCACAAATGGAAGAAATTAAGACTCAAAAGGCTATGCTTGAAAAATATTTACCTCAAATGATGAGCGAAGACGAAATTAAGGCAGTTATTAATTCTTTGGAAGACAAATCTATTCCAAGCATTATGAAACACTTTAAAGCAAACTATGCTGGTAAAGTTGATATGCAACTTGTTAACAAAATGGCACGTGGATAATTTAGTCAACGAGAACTGTATGGAAAAGATATTAACATTTATTGTTAGGGATAACAAGTTATTGCTACTATTAGGTAGTGATCAAGACCCGCAATACCACAAATCTTTTTGGTATGTTGTAACTGGTGGGTGTGAAAAGGAAGATAGTTCGCTAGAAGATACAGTTAAACGTGAAGTGCTTGAAGAAACTGGTTTAACTTTAACTAAGATTGTGGATTTGGACTGGACTTTTGAATATGAATCGCTAGGCAAACATTGTATTGAACACGCATTTATATCATTTACCGATAATGACAAAGTTGTATTAAATGAAGAAAGTATCGATTATAAATGGTGCGACCTTGATGAGTTTATAAATCTTATCGAATGGTATGGCGATAAGAACGAGTTAAGGCAAAGATTGATAAAATTTGTATAATTTAAAAGCATTTTTACGAGATATTCATAGGGGAATAAATTTGTAAGGATAATATATGGGACTAATTAAAAAGATAAGCGAAATGCGAGAATTAAGAAAAGAAGAAAAAGAATTAAAGCAAGAAGAACGCTTAATTTTAAGAGAAATGGCGCAAGAACGTCTTAATAAAAAACGTGCACTGGAACAAAAGCAAAAAGTATTTGACAAAATGTTAGATATGCGTTTACCTTGTGAGAATATTATAGATTTAAAAAATGAAGATGGACAAGTTGAATGCTTTTTAATGAATATAACCCCTTTTACCGCAATATTATTATTGCAAGAAGGAGTTCCACCTACTATTGAATTTAAACAATTAACAGGTAAAGATGCTGGCAATGTTTATCAAGAAAGTAAAATTACGAATATGGTTTATGGTGGCGTTGGTGCGATGAATAGGGGATATTATGTTGGTTTGTTTGATTTGACACGTGATGGTAAAAGGTTGAGGGTCGCTATAAATGGGTATAAAAACGAACATATTGACTCTCATTTTGGGGAAGATACTGAACTTGAAAAGATATATGGTAAAACCATTACATTAAGACAGTTGTTAAAATTATGGAAAAAAGATAATAATATTGAAAGAGATATTAATATTAATGATGATTATATAATGGTTGAGAGATTGTATAATAGCGAAGATATTTTAAGAGAAGGCAAAAAAGAAGAATTAAATAAATAATATGAATAAAATTGAAGATTTGCAGTTTTTTAAAAGGGATACAATTACACTTGCCAAAAGTTTGATTGGTAAGTGGATTGTGACCAATATTAATGGCGAAGAAGTTAAGGCACAAATTTGCGAAACGGAAGCGTATTTGGGTATAAACGATAGTGCGTGCCATACTTATAAAGGTAAACGGACAGAACGTGTTGAACCTATGTGGAAATGTGGCGGAACAATATATATTTATTTATGCTATGGGCTACACTATTTACTTAATATTGTCAGTTGTGAAGAAGGTGTGCCTGAGGCAGTTTTAATTCGTGGCGTGGTTGGTGCGGTTGGACCTGCCAAAACAACAAAACTATTAAATATTGACAAATCATTAAATGGACAAAGTATAGTAAACAATCCGCAAATTTGTATTATGGACGACGGTAAAAAGTATAATTATACAACTGCTACTCGTGTTGGTATTGATTATGCCTTGCTAAAAGACAAAAATGCAAAATTAAGATTTATTTTAAAGCAATAAATTTATATTTTACCAACTTTCTTTCGTGGGAAGAAAGTTGCAAAGAAACAAATATAGGGAGAAAAATATGGAAGAAAATAAGATTGTTGTAATAAATTACACTAATTGGAAGGGTGTGACCGCTTTTAGAAGGATAATTCCTAAAAAGATTTTCTTTGGCTCAACTGAATGGCATAAAGAAGAACAATGGCTTTTGGAAGCGTTTGATGTTGACAAAAATGCGGATAGGTCTTTTGCGGTTAAAGATATAAAAAGTTGGCAAGTAAAATAGAAGTTAACAAAGGATAAGTTATGAAAATAGTAATTCAAAGAGTACACAAGTCAAGATTGGAGGTAGATAACGAGGTTGTTAGCGAAATTGGGTTTGGCTACAATGTATTTGTAGGTGTTATGCGTGATGATACAATGGATAATGTTAAGCGTGTGGCAAGGCGTATTGCAACTGTGCGACTTTTTAAGGACGAAAATGAAAAACTAAACAACAATATTGCTCAAGTTGGTGGCGAAATTTTGCTTGTATCTAATTTTACATTATGTGACCGCAAGGGCGGTGGCGGAGCACGTCCAGATTTTACATTAAGTGCACCAAAGGATAAGGCAATTGAGTTGTATCAAGCATTACAATCCGAACTTATCAACGAATATGGACTAAGTGTAAAAATGGGACGTTTTGCCGAACATATGGAAATTTATACTGTGCTTGACGGACCAATCAACTTGGTGCAAGAGTATTAGATACTAAAATCTAAAAGGAGAAAATTATGTTGTTAGAACAGTTTGATACAAATAGGTTTGCGGTTATCAATCCAGATACTTTTGTAAAAAAGATAGAAGGATTTCCAAGAACTGCATTGTCAATTTTTAATAAAAAATTAATTGCTGAAATTGAGCAAAATTATAATGTAGAGCAAATTGCAACTATATGTAGCGAAACTAAGGATTATCCAGTATATAAGATTAATATTAATGGAACAGAAATTGCAATATATCAAACACCTGTTGGTGCTGCAGCGGCAGTAGGTAGTTTTGAAGAAGTTATTGCAATGGGTGCTAAAAACTTGCTGTTAGTGGGTTGTTGTGGTTGTTTGGATAGTAAAATTGAAGATTATTCAATAATTATACCAACCAGTGCTATTCGAGATGAAGGTACTAGTTATCATTATATGCCTGCAAGTGATGAAGTGGAAATTGATACTAAATGTGTAAACATTATAGAAGATTTTATTAAATCTAAAAATATCAGTTATAACAAAGGCAAAACTTGGACTACTGATGGACTATATCGTGAAACTAAAGACAAGGTTGAAATGCGTAAAAAGCAAGGTGCAATCACTGTTGATATGGAATGTTCGGCAATGGCGGCTGTGGCTAAATTTAGAGGTGTAAATTTTGGACAATTCTTTTATGCTGCGGACAATCTCGGTGCGGAAGAATATGACGCACGTAGCCTAATGGTTAAAGAACTAACTGATAATAAAAAGAAAATTATTCCACTAGCAATTGAATGTGCATTAGAACTTAATAAAAAGTTATAAGGAGAAAAATTATGGAAAATAAAGAAAAATTTTATATTACAACGGCTATTGCTTATACTTCGGGTAAACCTCATATTGGAAATACATATGAGATTATTTTGTCGGACGCTATTGCGAGGGCAAAGCGAATGCAAGGATATGATGTTTTCTTTATGACAGGAACAGATGAACATGGTGAAAAAATTGAAATGAAGGCTAAAGAAAAGGGAATCACACCTAAGGCTTTTGTTGACAATATTGCAGGCGAAATAAAGAACCTTTGGGACTTTATGAATATTTCATACGATAAATTTATCCGTACTACTGATACTGACCACGAAAAATGCGTTCAAAAGATATTTAAAAAGTTCTATGAACAAGGCGATATTTATAAGGGACATTATGAAGGACTTTATTGTACGCCTTGTGAAAGTTTTTGGACCGAAAGTCAACTGGTTGATGGCAAGTGCCCAGATTGTGGACGTGAAGTAAAACCTAGTCAAGAAGAAGCATATTTCTTTAAAATGAGCAATTATGCAAATAAACTATTAAAGCATATAATTACTAACCCTGATTTTATGACTCCTGTAAGTCGGAAAAACGAAATGTTAAATAACTTTATTCTTGCTGATGAATTTATTGGAAAGAGTGATGATGAATTGCTTGAGGCTATTGAAAATGGCACAATTAAGACCAAACTTCAAGATTTATGTGTAAGCCGTAGCACATTTACATGGGGTATTCCTGTTGATTTTGACGATAAGCACGTTGTATATGTTTGGCTAGATGCATTGAATAACTATATTACTGGTATTGGTTATGATACTGAAAATCCAAGCGAGCAATACAAAAAATTATGGCCAGCCGATGTGCACGTTGTGGGTAAAGATATTGTGCGTTTCCATACTATTTATTGGCCAATTTTCTTGATGGCTATGGGTGAACCATTACCTAAACAAGTGCTTGGTCATCCTTGGTTACTACAAGGTGGCGAAAAGATGAGTAAATCTAAGGGTAATGTGCTTTACTTTGATGATTTGGCGTCAATTTTTGGCGTGGATAGTGTGCGTTATTATGTATTACGTGAAATGCCATTTGTTTCAGATGGAACAATTACGTGGGAATTATTGACTGAAAAAAATAATGCTGATTTAAGTAATGTGATGGGCAATCTTGTTAGACGTACTATTGCCATGAGTAACCAATACTTTGGTGGCAAGGTTAAGAATTATAACATTGCTGACACAATGGACGAAGATTTAAAAATAATTGTTGTTGGTGCTAAAAATAAAGTGTTTAGTAAAATAAATGAATATAAAATTGCTGACGCGTTGGAAGAATTATGGACATTGTTTAGACGTGCAAACAAATATATTGATGAAACAGAGCCTTGGAATTTAAACAAAGATGAAAGCAATCGCGAAAGACTTTCAACTGTATTATTTAATTTATTAGAAACTATTAATATTGGTGCAAATTTACTTGCTCCATTTATGCCAGAAACTGCTAACAAAATCTTTAATGAATTAGGTGTAAAAGCACGTAATTTTGCGGATATTGACAGTTTTGGATTAACACAAGAATTTAGTATGATAAGCAACCAACAAATACTATTTAATCGTATTCGTTACGAAGATATTAAGTCAACAATTGATGAAATTGTGGCACGCCAAAAGGCTGAAAATGCACCAGTTATTGAATTTAAGGAAGTAGAACCTATTACGATTGACGACTTTGCAAAAGTGCAATTAAAAATTGGTGTTGTGCTAGACTGTGAGGCTGTGCCTAAATCTAAATTACTACACTCAACCGTTAGGGTTGGAAGTAAAACCCTTTCAATCTTAAGTGGTATTGCAAAGGCATATACACCAGAGCAAATGGTTGGTAAAAAGGTTGTAGTGGTAACCAACCTTCCACCAAGAGAAATGAAGGGTTACCTAAGCGAAGGTATGATTGTGTGTGCCGAGGATGAAATTGGAAATATCTCACTACTTAGCCCTGAAAAAGATATTATCGCTGACGGAAGCAGTTGTTCATAATAAAAAAACAATTTATCCACAAGTTGTAATCAATTTGTGGATATTTTTATTTTTGATATTTACAAGGGAGTAAATGTGTGATATAATATGATTATAAAAGGACAAAAATATGAAATTAGCGAATTCAAATGTAGGTAAAGCACAATTAAGACGTGAACAATTTAATCGTAGTCAAATCAAAAGTCAATTTAATTGCAAAAAATCGTTAAGTAAACGTATTATTGAAGAACGTGTTAATGGTTTAACAAAACAACAAATTCGTGAACATAATGAAACGCTGGAACTTAATGATAGATTAAGAGAATTGTACGAAGAAGTAGAATATAAGGTAACACATTATCAAAGATTAATTTGTAAAGATTATGAAACCACAAAGATGTTTGCTGAAATAGTTATAAAAGGCGACAAATTGCTTAAACAATTTTATAATAAAGAAATTGATATTAAAGAGTGTATTAAAGGTTGGAAAGAATTAGATAAAGAAATAACAATTATTATACAAAATTGGGAAAATAATTTTGGTGTGTGTTGTATAGATTAATACTTATCCACAAAGTAGCGATATTTTGTGGATTTTTTATATGTGAGTATTGACAAAATTCGGATATGTGATATAATAAAATTAAGTTTTAAGGAGTTTTAATATGGAAGAAATTAAGGTAAAAATTAAAAATGCCGAGTGGCCTACTATAATAGGATTTATTGAATACTGGGAAGATAAAGATAACAAGCCTGAATTGTATAATAAATTATCAAAGTTGTATGAAATATACAATCGAGCAATTAAGTTGTCAAGGCATACTTGGTTTGAAAATTATAAAGTACCTAAAATAGACCATAAACATTGGGTTGAATTGAGTTTAAACGTAACCGCGCGTGAAAACTTAAAGAAAGAAATAGATGATTTAAATGGTGTGATATATCATCATCTAACGTGTTTGGATAACGACATAATGGAGTATATGCTAAGATATTATGCTTTGACTAAAGCATACAATCAAGCAAAGAATGATAATATTCCATCAATGTTTGATAAAGATAGTATTATGGTGGGATTAAAGCAAAAGATAAGCCAAAATATGTTTGAAGATAAAATTAGTGCAAAAAATGCAATGGAAACATATCGCTATTTATTGGAACTGCAAACAATTTTACAAAGACTAAAATCAGTTAAAACTAATGAAGATATTGAAATAATGTTAAAATTAGTACAATATACCAAAGCACAATTAAAACAGATTGTTGATGAGTTGGGTTGCAAATTATGTGTTAAATATGGTTCAGATATTGAAATTGCTCAACATAAACCAGATGGGACTAATAAAACATTATATTACACACAACAATCAAGAAATGTGTTTTAATTAATATAAATTTACTTATCCACAAATTGTAAAATGTTTGTGGATTTTTTATCTATATATTGACAAATGTGAATTTTGTGATATAATAAAAATATTGATAAAGGAGATAAAATATGGAAAA
>JAZSRW010000157.1:0-2598 GCA_045538675.1 Candidatus Onthoplasma sp.
AAGGAACTTTCTTCCCTTGCTGGCGTTGGACGTAAAACCGCCAACGTTGTACTTGCCGAAGCATTTAATAAACCTAGTATTGCGGTTGACACCCACGTACATCGTGTAAGCAAGCGTCTAGGTTTAACAACTATTAATAGCACACCTGAAAAATGTGAACAAGATTTGTTAAAAATTGTACCTATTGATAAACAATCAAAATTCCACATTCAAGCAGTATGGTTTGGACGATATATGTGCAAATCATTAAACCCTCAATGTGAAAATTGTAAATTAAAATCTATATGTAAAAGGAAGTAATATGTATTTAGATAAAGCAAAAATTTCAATCAAAGCAGGCAATGGCGGTGACGGCGTTGTTAGTTTTCATCGTGAAAAATATGTAGCCAACGGTGGTCCAGATGGAGGAGACGGCGGAAATGGCGGAAGTATTATATTTGTAGCGAGTGATAAACTTAACACTTTAAACAACTTTATGTACGACAAAAAGTTTTTTGCACCAAATGGTCAAAATGGTAGCGGTAAATTTTGCTATGGCAAAAAGGGTGACGACTTACGTATAACCGTACCTTGTGGCACCGTAATTAAAGATGCTGAAAGTGGCAAAGTGCTTGCAGATATGTACGAAGATGGATTTGAATATATATGTTTGAAAGGTGGTCGTGGTGGCAAAGGTAATGCTTTCTTTAAATCACCTACCCGTCAAGCACCTCACTTTTCTCAATTAGGCGAACAAACAAAAAAATATGATGTAATTTTAGAGTTAAAAACCATTGCCGATGTTGCACTAGTCGGTAAACCTAATGTTGGTAAAAGTACTTTATTGTCAGTTATTAGTAACGCACGTCCAAAAATCGCAGATTATAACTTTACAACTCTTCACCCTAATCTTGGCGTTGTTAAGTATTACGATAATGCTTTTGTAGTAGCCGATATCCCAGGGTTGATTGAAGGTGCTGCTGATGGTGCTGGTTTAGGTCACGAATTTTTAGCACATATCGAACGCACACGTTTGCTTGTTCACGTAATAGATGCTTCGGGTTATTATGGCAATGTCCCTAGTGATGACTTTGCTATGATTAATAATGAATTAAGATTATATAGCCCTTATCTTGCAAGTTTACCTCAAATTGTAGTATTTACTAAATGTGACTTATTTGATGATTTAAACGACAGAATCAATGAGTTCCGTAAATCTACAGGATTTAAAGGCGAAGTTATAGGTATTAGTTCAATCACTCATAATCAAGTTGACACTTTGATTAAATCAATATATGACAAACTTCAAACACTACCTAAGCCAGAACCTATTAAAATTGAAAAAACTGAACTTCATGTTGAAGATATCACCTCGCTCAATATTGAAAAAATAGATGCTCACACTTATCGTGTAAGCGGTGGTTATATTGAAAACTTGCAACGTGGAATTGTATTTACCGATACCGCATCTAATGGGTATTTCCAATATCGACTTGAAAAGGACGGCATTATGGACAAAATTCGTGAGGCTGGTGCTGTTGAGGGCGATACTATATGTATGGGCAACCTTGAGTTCGAACTTGTCGACTAATAATAAATTTAAAAATAATATATAAAGGAGTTAATAATGATAACTAAACAACAACGTATAGAACTTCGTAGCATTGCCACCAATCTTAAACCTATAGTTTGGGTAGGTAAAGATGGTTTTGACCTTGACGTATACGAACAAATCAAACAACAATTATTTAATCACGAACTTATTAAAATTAGTTTAAATCCAAGTATGGACAAACTTGATAATGATGGTCTTGCTGAACTTGCCACCAAAACTGGTGCTGATGTAGTTACACAAATAGGCAAAAAGATAGTTCTTTACAAACCAAGCACTAAAAAAGGCATCAAGCACATATTAGATTAAATAATTCAATAAAATATTCAATAACAAATGAAATCTTTAGAATAGTAGAGACTTCATTTGTTTTTTTGATGAAATTAATTTAATCTTCAATAATTATAAAGTCTTCAAATTTTGAAGACTTATCATCTTCTTTTTCATCTTCTTTTTTTACTTTTGATTTAGGTTTAAACAATTCAAATATTTTAGCAAAATCCATACCACCACCTTTAGACTGACCAAGTAAAGACATTACGGGATTTAACATATCATTAAATTTTCCACCCATCAGCATTGGCAAAAGTGATTGTATGTTAAAACCACTTCCCTTATGAAATGAATTATTCTTACATTTGCAATCACAATCTTGTTTGCTTTCTTTTTCATTAGAATTATCACAACAATTAAATTGATTTTTATTGTAATAATTATTCGCATTTTCATACGGCTGTGGAAAAATCACTTTTTCAGCGTTGCCACAACTTGTACATTCCTTTTGTTTTTCTTGTTTTTGAATATATGCATTTTTATCAAACCTCAATGAATTCACCCTTTCATCATTTAACAAATTTTCAATTTTCATTTACACCTCTCATTTTATTTTTTAACCCATCTAATTATTTTTATATAAACAAAATCACAAGCCATCTTTTCATCACACTAATTTAAATAATAATTATGCAAATTATTATTTTTTTGTTAAATTTAATTATTTTTATAAA
>JAZSRW010000055.1:0-5243 GCA_045538675.1 Candidatus Onthoplasma sp.
CGTAAAACCGCATTAGCAGAACGTAAAACTAAAGAAATTAATTCATTGTTGGAAACTGCTGAAGCGTCTTTAAGAGTGGGGTTGATTACTCAACAAGATTTTGAAAAGATCAAACAAGAAATTGCTCAAAAGCAACAAGAAGAACCACAAGACGAACTTAAAGAAGAGTCTACCACTGACGACGGAAATAATGAAGATGAAAACAAAAACTAAAGTTATAGTAATTATTTTATCGGCATTTATTTGTGTGTCTACCATATTTGTGGCATTGGCTTTTAGTGATGTTTATTATATGATGGAAATTGACAAGCCTTCACGCATAGTTGTTTATTATAATGATTTTTCAAATAACATTGTGTTTGAAAATGGAACTAATGAATATAACGAAGTTTATACGTTAATGTGTAAGGCTTATCGTCAACCTACCTTAAAGGCAATTACTAAATCTGCTTTGTCTAAAAATCCAAAAGTTGAAGTTGGTGATATTAGAGAAGTGAATTTTAAAGGGCTTAAAGTTGGATTTGTGTATGATAATCCACAAGCAGTTAAATCTAATAAAGATGTGTATTTAATTGATGGAGAAACATACTGGTTTGGCAGTTTGATTTTTGATGTTGTGGATATTGATAAATATCAATATAGTTCAGTGGCTATAATTCCACCAATCGATAATGAAAATTTTGAATTAAATGAATACAATATTGAGTATTTAGCATATTCAAACTTTAATGATTTATATAATTATTTATATCAAAAATTTTAATCAGGCAAGATTTATATTCTTGCTTGATTATACAATAATACCACTTTGCAAAGTGGTTTTTTTGTTGTTTTATAACATTAGTAAAATATTGTTAAAATTTTGAGATTATATTATTAAGTTATGCGGATTGTTGTTAAAATTTAGTTTACTTTTATATGTTAATATGCTAAAATTGTAATAAATATATAGTCAAAAGGAGAGTTTTATGTTATTATCAGTTTCATCCGTTATGGGTATTGCAATTGATGTGCTAATTATTGGCTTGTTGTTAATATTTGGATTTATTGGTTTCCGTAAAGGATTTTTTAAATCGATCATATCATTATTTTCAACTTTAGTTGTTTTAATTTTGAGTTTTTGCTTTGCAGGTGGTTTAGCAAAGTTGATTAACAAAATGTATGATTTTACTGGACTTATTGCAGATAAGTTATGCAAAGGTATTGCGGATATGCATTCTTTTTATAGTCAAACAATTCCTGCAGGAATGTCTGGTAAAGATTTGGTTAATAATATCCCAGCAAGCACTAATGGATTTTTAAAAAAGTTGATGTCGTATGTACTTAATCCTTTAAGTGCGGCAGATGTTGAAGGGGCTACTGTTGCTGAAATTGTAAGTGGTTCGTTTGCGTCGGTAATAATGTTGATAATTTCTGCAATTATACTATTTATAGCAATCAAGATAGTTCTTGCAATTGCTTCAAGGCTATTTGATAATATTACACGTAATCGAGTGTTCGGTGCTACTAATAAGTTGTTGGGGTTTGCGTTTGGTGCAGCAAAAGGATTGTTGGTTGTGTTGGTATTTACAGTTGTATTAACTTTCCTAACCGTAATGCCAGCGGTAAATACAAAAATGATGCCTATAATTCAAGATAACACACACGTTGCTAAACCTATATACAACACAACTGATAAATTTATCGAAAAACACGTTATAGATGGCAAGTTAATTCAAAACTGGATTGATGATTTGTGGGAAAATAAATATAAAGGTCGTGGCGATAAGAATTTAGTTCCCGATACCTCACCAAATGGTACAGTTGAAAGACCTTATATTATAAATTTGGTAAATAACGAAAGTGTTTACACCGCTACTGTTACAATTGATTTCACTGTAGGTAACGAAGTTTATTATTCGATTGACGCAACAGTGATAGACCATGGTTCGTTTGCACTAGGTTCATCAAATGTTACAGAAATTGAAATGTTGGTATATGATTCGGCTGATATGGAAACGGCTTTAGATATCGCTAACTTAACAAATGATAAAACATATATTCTTAAATTTACAAAAATAGGAACAGAAAATAATGTTCAAACAATTTTAATGCTTAAATAATTTAAAAGGACAATATTATGCAATTATATGAATTACTAAAAGATAGAGGGTTGATTTATCAATCTACAGACGAAGCAAAATTAAAGGAATTACTAAACGGAAAGCCAGTGGCAATTTATACAGGTACTGACCCTACAGCAGATAGTTTACATATAGGTCACTGTGTGCCAGCATGTATTATGCGTAGACTTCAACAAGCAGGCCATAAGGTTATTATTCTTGTAGGTGGTGCGACTGCGGCTATTGGTGACCCTAGTGGAAAAACTGAAATGCGTAAAATGTTAACTCAAGACCAACTAAATCACAATATCGAAAGTATTAAGCGTGCCTATAGCAAATTCTTAAACTTTGATGGTGAAAATCCAGCAATTATTGTTAATAATGCTGACTGGTTTAGAGGTTATGATTATGTAAACTTTATGCGTGACGTTGGTGTGCATTTTAATGTTAACAAGATGATTTCTAACGAGATTTATTCTAAACGTATGGAAGAAGGTGGACTTACTTTCTTTGAAATGGGCTATATGCTAATGCAAGCGTATGATTTCTTGTATTTAAATAAAGAACACAACTGCTCTATTCAATGGGGCGGTGCTGACCAATGGGGAAATATTGTTGCAGGTAGCGAACTTGGTCGTAAAATGAACTTTATTGATGGCAAGGATAGACTAATGGTTGGTGTAACTAATCCATTATTACTTACTCCAGAAGGCAAAAAGATGGGTAAAACCGAAAAGGGTGCTATTTGGATTGATAACGAAAAGATTAGTGCATACGATTTCTACCAAGGCGTATACCAAACTCCAGACGCTTGCGTTGAAATGATGTTTGCTATATTTACCGACGTTCCTATGGCTGAAGTGCGTGAACTTATCAAAACTGATATTGTTAGTGCTAAAAAGCGTATGGCATATGAAATTACTAAATTTATTCGTAATGAACAAGACGCTATCGACGCACAAAATATGAGCGAAAATCTATTTAATGGCAGTCAAAATATGGACAATGCTCCAACTGTTACATTAAAGGCAAGCGAAGTGGCGGATAATACACCAGTACTTGATTTACTAGTGCAAGTTGAATTTGTAAAATCAAAGGGTGAAGGCCGTCGTCTAATTGACCAAAAAGGTATTTCAATGAATAACGAAGTGATCACTAACGCTTTTGCTACAATTTCAAAGCAGGAACTACTTGATGGTGTGCTATTTAAAAAAGGCAAAAAGAACTTTATTAAAGTTATAGCTGAGTAATAAAAAATTCCACTAAGATTAATTTCTTAGTGGTTATTTTTTTGTTTTGATATTGACAAAGTTCGGTTTTTATGATATATAATAAATAACTATTAGGAGAATATAATGATAGGACAAGAAATTGAACAGGCAATACAAGAAGTTATTCAACAAAAGATTGATGATAGGAAAAATGCTGTTAATATTTTAGGTGGACTTTTTGATAAGTCGTTGCATATTAAAGAAATGCTTTATACAGGTAATGATAATTATTGTGAGTTTGAAATAAAATATGCACAAGATAGATATATTGAAAGTCAAAAATATTTTAGAAGAGAAATTGATGAGCAAAATTTAGATAAAGCACTTCAATATGTTCGAGCAGAAATTAATAAATATAGAGATTTTTCTTTAAATACACCGCAAGCAAAAAAGGCTTTTGATGCGTATGTAGATATACTTGAAGAACTTGGGAAATATGAGTTTGTTGCACGTGATGATAATACTTATGGAGATAATCAAAATAAAACAAATAAAAATATATTGCTTTATTTTAGTTTGTTTGAAGATGAAATTATGCAAGCAATTAAAATTTTAGATGAAAATGTTGCAAACAACGAAGAAATTGAGTATAAACTAAATCGTGGAGCCGAATTATTAAAATATGAGCAAATGCATCTTCAAGGAGCAAGAAAAGGTTATCACGATACTTGGGATTGCAATAATCGTTGGCAACGAGCATATGAGAAGGGTGTATATGAGAATAGGACAACTGCGGATTTAGGTTATGATAAAAAATATTGGAAGATACGCAGAAATCGTAGTTGTAATGTTCTATTAAAGTTTATTAAAAACATTGAGGAACTTGCAAAACAATGTGGTTGGGATGTGCAAATTGGTTTTAAAGATTACTTAAAGTATTTAAGAAAGCAACCATATTACTTTTGTTTCATTAACGACCAACAAAAGAAACAACTTGAAGAGGCAAAAAAACTACGCAAAGAACAATCAAGACAGGTGTATTAAAAATAAATTTATAAGGAGATGTTATGAAAGTAGAAAATGGAAATATTATATTTGATGATGAAATTGTAATATTAGACAATGTTGCAATGATTGATGTGGCTCAAGTGGGTTCGCCTTTTGATAAACCTGAGTTTGCTCTAAGTATTGTATATCCAGATGGCATAGGTAGGGCTATTGCTACCACAGATGATAAAAGTAAATTAAAATTGTTTAGGCAATTAAATAAACTTGGAAAGGAAATTATAGATAACGGAAACGATAATTACGCAAACCTTGGCTTTGCTTTAATTAATATGGATAAAGTAAATCGTATTGAATATGATGTTGAAGATAAAAAAATCATTGTTTTATCATCTAATAGGCGTATTAATACTATTAAAACTACCACTAGTCAAGCAAAACGTGTACTTGCTAAAATGGAAGATGCTTATAATAGATATAATCAATCACGAGTTCAACAACTATAATTTTAAAATAAGAATTATATATGTAACAAAAATACTAGGATTAATTTCCTAGTATTTTTTAATATCTTGGTTTGGTGTAAATGTTTAAGCCTTTGGCTATTACATTTATTTCAAGGTTATCAAATTGATATATTTCGCCATCAATCATTGTGTCAAAAGGTTGTTTTGCAGTTACCTTTACTTGAGTTGACCAACTATTAGATGTTGGATTTTTGTATATATGTTTGCCACTACGAGTAATCTTATAATCATTTTTAACTTGTTTGGTGTCGTTATAGTCAATGGTTACAACATTTGCAAGTCCGTCATGCATATTGCTAAGTGGACTGACGTATACATTGTCGCCATAAAATCCGCCATTACATATAGCACAAGCGGTGTATAGTTTGTTTTTTTGTTTTAAATTATCCGCTTCGATA
>JAZSRW010000099.1:0-10217 GCA_045538675.1 Candidatus Onthoplasma sp.
AGTGCATCTTTTACAAATTGATATTTATCTAAATCTAAATTGCTTTCGTCCCAGCGTTTAATTTCATAATCTGGGCAATATTTTTGCCAACTAGCAATACACTTTTTTGCGATAGGTGGAAGTTCTTTTCCGCCTAACCAAATATAATGAATAATCTTTGGTATCATAACTCCCTCTTAATCTTAAATATATCATAATAATAAAATTAAAGCAAACAAATATAACAAATTACTTAAAATATTGTATTTAAATATAACTTGATAACCCTTACTGATAATAATTTAAAAATAATTTGCAAAAAGTTGCGACAATCTATTTACTTTTTGTTAAATAAAGTTTATAATTAACAATACAAAAGACTTACATTGATTTGTAAACTTGAGATAAGGAGAATTATGGAAATTACACCTACTAATTTTATAGAACAAGCAATTGTTAACGATATTAAGGAAGGCAAAGTGTTGGGCGCAATCCAAACTCGTCACCCACCTGAACCTAGCGGATATTTGCATATTGGACATGTACGTAATATCGTATTAAATTATGGCACAGCGTTAAAATTTGGCGGTGTGTGTAATTTGCGTTATGATGATACTAATCCATTAAAGGAAAAGCAAGAATTTGTTGATGCACTACAAGAAGACGTTATATGGCTAGGATATAAATGGGCAAATATTTTTTATGCAACTGATTATTTTCAACAAAACTACGAAATTGCGGTAAAACTTATTAAGGAAGGCAAGGCATATGTTTGTGATTTAAGTCCAGAAGAATTGTCTGCTACTCGTGGAACATTAACCGAACCTGGTACAAATAGCCCATATCGTGATCGTAGTGTTGAAGAAAACCTTGAGTTGTTTGAACGTATGAAAAACGGTGAGTTCGAAATGGGAACTCGTTGTTTGCGTGCCAAGATTGATATGGCTGCGTCAAATATCAATATGCGTGACCCTGTTATTTATCGTATTCAATACTTGGAACATCAACGTATTGGTCGTAGTTGGAATATTTATCCTACATACGATTTTTCACATCCACTTGATGATGCTCTTGAAGGTGTAACACACTCAATTTGTGGACTTGAATTTGAAGACCACCGTCCATTATATAATTGGGTGGTTGAAAACAGCGGCCTAACTAACCGTCCACGTCAAATTGAGTATTCAAACTTATTGATTAAAAATTCAGTATCAGGTAAGCGTAATATTAAAAAGTTGGTAGAGGACGGAATTGTTTGCGGTTTTGATGATCCAAGACTATATACTTTGCGTGGTTTACGTCGTCGTGGCGTGCTACCTGAAAGTTTGATTGACTTTGTTAAGGCGGCGGGTTTTTCTAAGTCAACCACAATTTGCGAACGCAGTATGTTGGAATACTTTATTCGTAACACACTTAACGAAAAGGCAATGCGTGTTATGGCAGTGCTTGACCCAATTAAGTTGGTTATTACTAACTATAATGGCGAGGAAGATATCGAACTTGAAGATTATCCTCAAAAGGAAGAAACAACCAAACGTAACTACAAGTTTGGCCGTGAACTATTGATTGAACGTAGTGACTTTGAAATTACTCCGCCACCTAAATATCATAGATTGTATGTTGGCAATAGTGTAAGATTAAAAGGTGCTTATGTTGTTAAATGTACTGGATACGATTTAAATGAAGATGGTAGTGTTAAGTGTGTATATGCTGAATACGACCCAGAAACCAAGTCTGGTGGTAATAGCACAGTTAAGGTTAAGGGAACAATTCATTGGCTAAACGAAAAATATGCTACACCTTGCGAGGTTAGAAATTATGAAAACTTGCTAGCAGAAGAAGATGAGGGTTCAACTAACGAACGTGCTATTGTAAATGAATATAAGATCAATCCAAATTCAATTAAGGTTATTAATGCTTTTGTTGAAAGTGGAATTGATTATAACCTAGACGATAGATATCAATTTATCCGTAATGGTTTCTATTGCTTAGACAATAAGGATAGCAAAGCAGACGCACTAGTATTTAACCGCGTGGTTGACCTAAAAGGTAGTTACAAGCCACAAGCAAATTAAAAGTAATTATATTTTAGGGTTGCAAACTAAAAAGAGATAAATTAGGGGATTTTGAAATTTTAAATTAAGAGAGGAAAATTATGGCTGAATATTTTGAATATATTGAAGAAAATTTAGAAAAAATTAAAAATCCTAATGATGTTAATATCATAAAGCCTAAAAAATTGGAAGATGGAAGTTTTACAATCCTTGCAAAAATAAATAATGGTGAGGCAGTGCAAATAACTAAACCATTAGGCAAATTCCATTTTCCAGAAGACCCTATTTATTGTTTAACTATGGAATACGGCAGATTTTATTTCAAGGATTTTGGAATTATTCAAAATTTTGTTGCTATAAATAGAAATCATTTAACAGAATTAAAATATCTTGATTCGCAGAAACTTGATCCTAAAGGGAAAAGGGTTGGATTATACGTTTGCTTTGATGATGGGAATATGGTGTTCTTAGCAGAACCAAAAAGAAAATATTTCTTTAATAAATTAAAACCTGAATTGGAACAAATGTTTGGTATGCAATTTAAAGATGTAACTCAAGAAGCAATAGATAACAAAGAGTTAGAAAAGTATTTATAAAAATTAAAGGGAAAATTATGAAATTTGATAGTAAAACATTAAGAGAAACTTGGTTAAAGTTTTATGAAAGTAAAGGTCACGTAAATATTGGCGCCGTATCACTTATTGGTGATGGTACTACTGGCGTTATGTTTAATGTGGCGGGTATGCAACCATTAATGCCATATTTGTTAGGCGAAAAGCACCCTATGGGTACAAGACTATGTAATATTCAAGGTTGTGTGCGTACTATTGATATTGATAGTGTTGGTGATGAAAGCCACTTTACTTTCTTTGAAATGATGGGCAACTGGAGTTTGGGTGACTACTTTAAAAAAGAAAAAACTGCTTGGACTTTTGAATTGTTGACTGAAAAACTTGGCTTTGATAAGGATAAAATTTGCGCATCAGTATTTGCTGGTGACGAAACTGCACCAAGAGATGAAGAAACTGCTGAACTTTTGTTAAATCTAGGAATTAAGAAAGAAAATATTTTCTTCTTACCTAAAAAGGATAACTGGTGGGAACTTGAGGGTACAACCGGCACACCTTGTGGTCCAGATAACGAATGGTTCTATCCACGTAACGATAATAAGTGTAGCGAAAGTTGTGACATCACTTGCGATTGCGGTAGATATGTTGAAATTGGTAATGACGTATATATGCAATACGAAAAAACAGCCACTGGTTACAAGCCATTAAGCAATAAAAATGTGGACACTGGTTTTGGTTTTGAACGTCTACTTATGTTTCTAAATGGATTAACTGATGGTTATAAGATTGACATATTTAAAGGTGTTATTTCTATACTAGAAAATGCTAGCGGAATTAAGTATGGCGAAAATGCTGAAAGCACTAAATCAATGCGTATTATTGCTGACCACTTGCGTACTGCAACAATGCTTATTGGTGATGTTAATGGAATATTACCAAGTAATGTTGGAAGTGGATATATTTTACGTAGATTAATGCGTAGAGCAATTCGTTATGCACGTAAAATTAATGTTGGAACTGAGGCATTATTAAGTATTGTTAAGGAATATATTGAAAATATCTATGGCGAAGCATATCCATTATTAGTTGAAAAAGAAGATTATATTGTTAGCGAAGTAAATAAGGAAATTGATAAATTTAATAAAACTATCGAGGCGGGAACTAAGGAATTTGAAAAAGTTGTTAATGGTATTAATCGTAAAAATCAATTTATGAAGATGACCAACCCTGATTACAAGGAAGAAACCGAAATTGGCGGGAAGGCTGCATTTAGATTGTTTGATACATTTGGTTTCCCGCTAGAAATGACTATTGAAATGGCTACTGAAATTGGATTTACCGTTGATATTGATGGATATAATGAAGCATTTAAGCAACATCAAGAACTTGCACGTAGTACCAGTGCTGGTGCATTTAAAGGTGGGCTTGCTGATGATAGTGCTGAAACTGTGCGTCTTCATACTGCGTGCCACTTAACACTTGCTGGACTTCGTAAAATGTTTGGTAATCATATCGAGCAAAAAGGTAGCAATATTACTAGCGAACGTCTAAGATTTGACTTTAACTTTGACCGCAAACTAACTGAAGAAGAAGTAAAAGAACTTGAAGATTTTGTAAATACTGCAATTAAGCGTGAAATACCAGTTGAAAGATTGGAAATGACCTTTAAGGACGCAAAGGCTCAAGGTGGTTATGGTATCCATAAGGCTGATGAAAACGAAAATGTAAGTATATACAAAATTGGTGATGTTGACTTCCAAATTTGTGGCGGTCCACACGTAACTAATACTAAAGAACTTGGCACATTTAAGATTTCTAAGCAAGAAGCAGTGTCTGCAGGTGTTCGTAGATTTAAGGCGACATTAAACTAATTGATTTAAGGAGTAAATAGTATGAGATATGAAATGAGATTAAACAAATTACCTTTTGAGCAAATTGTTGAGGGTAAAAAGACTATTGAAATAAGATTGAACGACGCTAAACGTAAGTTGCTAGCAATTGGTGATGAAATATTGTTTAGCAATCGAGATAACCCTAATCAAACTCTTGTTAAAAGGGTGATAGATTTACGACTTTATAGTTCTTTTGCAGAAATGGCTAATAACGAAAATTGTGTTTTGGCTGGTTTTGATAAGGGATACACTGCACAAAGCGTGATTTACACATATCACACATACTATTCGCCTGAAGAAGAACAAAAATTTGGTGTTCTTGTAATAGAATTAAGTTAAATAATGAAATAGTTTGCAATTTAGCAAACTTTTTTAATAAATTTTGTTAAAACTATTTACAAAAGGTTAAAAATGTGTTACATTTAAAAAGTACCTTGACGTTGTGATGAAATTTACTCGATTCTCACAAGGTTATAGGCGAATTTATAAAAGGAGAGTAAATCATGATTGATAAGAAAGCGATTATTGCTGAATTTGGCAAGAACGAAAACGACACAGGTTCTACTGAAGTTCAAATTGCTATTTTAACAGCTCGTATCAATAACTTGACTGAACACTTGAAGAACAACAAGCAAGACAAACACTCTACTCGTGGTCTTCAAATGATGAACAGCCAACGTCGTGCATTGTTAAGATATTTGGAACAAGAAGATATCGAACGTTGTCGTGCTATTAAGAAGAAATTAGGTCTTCGTGGTTAATTAAAATAAACTTCTCATTTAATATGGGAAGTTTTTTTGTTGCAAACTTGACAACAATCGTTACTTATGTTATCTTAAATGAAAGAGGTAAATATGTATAGCAAAATAGAAAATAATGCACTTGTTAAATTTGATGATAGAGATTTGATTAATGGAGAGTATGTAGTTCCAGATAATGTAGAGCATATAAAAGGTTCGGCTTTTGCTTGTTCAAAAATAACTAATTTAATCATATCAAATGGTGTTAAAATTATAGAAAGAGGTGCGTTTTGGGATTGTAAACAATTAAAGAAATTGGAAATCCCTGAAAGCGTTAAGGAAATTGAAGGCTTTGCATTTTCAAATTGTAGAGGATTAGAGAGTATTGCTTTACCAACAGATATAACCCGATTGGGATATACATTATTCTCAGGTTGTGAATGCTTAAAAGTTATAAAAATTGGAAATAAGGCTTTAAAAATAAATGATGAGTTAAAAGATGAATTTACTGCATGTTATCCATTTTTATGTTATGCTAGTAAAAATAATAAATTTATACCCGATATGAATATAATATTAAACACTAATCCTAATGAAATTGAAAATTTTTATAAACATTCTAAACGCTGGCAAGCCATATTTAATAACTATAATAAAGCTTGGGGTGTTGAAGATAAAGAAAATGAAGTGGGGCACTTTGCTTTACACAATGCAAAAAATAACTTATACCAATTATGCGTTGTGTTAGGAGTGTTTGAAGAGCATACTAGTCAAGAATGGAATAAAATAAGTGAATTTATTGATCAGAATATATTAACGTTAGAGCCAAATATGTTACATAGAATGTGTAGCGGTTTTGATGTTAGGACTAATGGGTATAATGATGAATTTGCTAAATTCTTTATTAAAAACTATACACCGCCACGTAAGGAAGATGATGTTGAATTGTGCTTTATGGAAAGACTTGAAGTAAAAGAAGATAATATTCCAGACTATGCATTAACTGAAGAAGAATATGAAATGTATACCAAACCGCAAGTAGTTAGATATTTAGGTAGAGCATATAACAACTGGGATAAAGTTAAATCGGCATATCCTAATCGTACAGTTTTAAACCATAGGGAGCACGCTAGCGATAATAATAATTTAACAATAGATGACGTGATTAATGCATTAAGCGTTACTATCTATTCTAATGTTGATGACGATAATGAGGAAATGGCAAGAGTCGTGGGTGCTTATGGTTATACTCAACAAGAATTTGAAGAGTTGCAAGAGATTTGGAATAAAGGTAAAGTTATTAAACCGGAACAAATGATATTGCGAGTGGAAGAAGATAGGTTTGAAGGCAAAGGTGTAAAGTACGAATTGCTTGCAAAAGACAATCCTGAAGGCTTAATATTGGGTGAGAAAACTAATTGTTGCCAAACAATAAATGATGCTGGAAAGTCGTGCATGATATATGGTGCAACCAAACTAAATTCTGGATTTGTAAAATTTACAATAGATGGCCAAATAATTGGTCAAAGTTGGATATGGTATAATGGTTTTGCAAAAAGAATATGTTTGGATAATATTGAAATACCTACAATATGGTTAAATAGATTTAAGAAAAATCAAAAACTTACTAAAAGTTTTCAACAATGCTTAATTCGCCTTGCCGATGGGTTTATGAACGAGATGAATAATTGTGGATATGAAGTGGTTGATGTGACCGTGGGTGAAGGGTGTAATGATTTTAATGGTTTGGAACAATTTGAAAGAAAATTTTTCAAAAAAGAAGATTTTGTGTTACCCAGTGATTATTGTGGATATTCGGATGCGGAATATGCCCAATATGTAATAAGTGGTGTAAAGTTTGAAGATTTATATACTGAAGAAGTAACTTTGTAGTTACTTCTTTTATATTAAGTTAATTAAAAATATTAAAAGCATATTTAATTTACAAGTTTTAATTGAAAAATTTGTAATAATGTGATATAATAACAATATGTTAAGAGCAATTAAGGACACGCCTATATTTAATAACATTAAGCAAGATATTATTTCGCCTAGCCATGCATATTTGTTTTATGGTGAAGATGAAAGGTTAAATATTGAACTTGCCAAGGTTTTTGTTGCGTCAATTTTTTGCGGTAAGCCTGCGTGTTTTAGTTGTGAATCGTGCAGACGTGTTGAAATTAACAAAAATCCAGATTTATTAATATTGGATAAACCTAATTTGCAAGTGGCTGATATTGAGGGCCTGATTGATAATGTTCAATTAAAGCCTATGGTGTATAACTATAAGATTGTATTTATAACAAATGCGGAAGGTATTAATGAAACTGCACAAAACAAATTGCTTAAAACGTTGGAAGAACCTAATCCTCAAGTTATATTTATAATGGCTTGTACAAATATTGAAAAATTATTGCCAACTATTAGAAGTAGATTGACTAAACATTATGTGCCTAAAATAGACCTTGAGGTACTCGCTCAGGATTTAAAAAATCAAGGGACTAATATTGACAGATTTGTGCATTGTGATATAACTTTGGCTGACGCGGTAAAATATAGCACTAATAATGAGGACGAAGTGTTTCAAACTGTTAAACACATAATTGTTAATTTAAAATCCAGTGCAGATATACCTAATTTGGTTAGCAAAATCAAAACAAAATCAGAAAATCGAAAAGAGTTTTTCAAATTGTTAACCAATGCATTTAATTGTGCGTTGACAAATCAGAGAGGGCTTTTTGATGAACAAACAATACAATTTATTCAAACTAATTATAAAACTCAAGTGTTGATTAAAGTGCTAAAACTTATTGATAATGCTGTTAGAAAGTTGGACGCAAATGTTAACTTTAATTATGTACTTGATGATTTATTTTACAATATATTAAAGGAGAAATATTTATGCAAGTAGGACTTACTTTTAATGAAAATCCAAAAATTTTATACTATACAACAGATAAACAATTTGAAAGTCGCACACAACTAGTGGTTAATACTGCTAGAGGTTTAGAGTTGGCTACTGTTATCAAGTATAAGGAAGGAACTGCTCCAGAACCTTTGGATTTGGTTAGAATTGCGACTGAAGACGATATCAAAACCGCTAAAGATAATATAGAAGAAGCAAAAAAGTTGATACCTGCAGTAAAGGAAGAAATAATTAATTTTGGTCTTGAAATGAAATTGTGTATGATAGAATACACCCTTGATAAAGAGAAAATTATTATAAATTATACCGCTGAAGGACGTATTGACTTTAGAGAGATTGTTAAAAGTTTGGCTAGCAAACTAAAGGTTCGAATTGAAATGCACCAAATAGGTAGTCGTGACCAAGTTCAACAAATGGGTGCTATAGGCATTTGCGGTCGTGTGTGTTGTTGTAAGGCTCATTTGGAAGATTTTGATAAAGTGGTGATTAAGATGGCAAAAAATCAAGGGTTGTCACTAAATCCTACAAAACTAAACGGTATGTGTGGCAAACTTTTGTGTTGCTTAAAGTATGAAGATGATTTTTATAGTGAAATGCTAGCAAAGATGCCAAAAGTTGGTCAACGAGTATCAACGCCTGATGGTGAGGGTGAAACTCAATCACTTGATATTTTATACGAAAAAGTAGAGATTAAA
Organism: Candidatus Onthoplasma sp.; assembly: GCA_045538675.1. GTDB lineage: Bacteria > Bacillota > Clostridia > Christensenellales > UBA1242 > Onthoplasma. Next base: position 8,856 of record JAZSRW010000099.1, read on the forward strand.
TTTGTTCGTGGAGATGAGGTTGAGCGTAAAATATATAATTTAGAAGATATACAATTTTCACAAGTAAGGCGAAATGATGACTAATTTTACATTGGAAGAATTTGAAAATGGTATAAAAGTATATCAAGATGAAAATTTTTATAAATTCACATCAGATGCTATAAAACTGGCTAAATTTTGTAAAATCAAACCAACTGACAATGTATTAGATATGTGTGCAGGTTGTGGAGTGGTTGGATTTTATGCTTATAGCATTAAGAAATTTAATAAAATATATTTTAATGACATTCAGTCTAAAATGTGCTCGTTGATTGAAAAAAATATTCAAATCAATAACCTACAAAACAAAGCACAAGTTTTATGTAAGGATTTGGCTAATTTGCAAATTGATGACTTTGACAAATCTTTAGACATAATCCTTTGTAATCCACCATATTTTAAATTAAATGGAAAAATCAAAGAAAATAAAGATGTGGCGATGTGTCGTCACGAATTGACTACAAATTTAAAAACAATAATAGATAAGGCGGGGGAATTGTTAAAAACTAAAGGTAAATTGTATTTGATTATTCCTGCCAATAGATTGTGTGAATGTGTTTCGATTATTGGGTTAAATGATTTGGAAATAAAGAATATTCAAATTAATTATCATAATGATATTGCGACAACATGTTTGCTGGAATGTGTTAAAGGTGCTAAAACAGGTGTAAATATTATTGTTAAAACTGAGAATTAATAAAAGGGGATTTATGACAGAGTTAATAGGAGAGATTTTTAGTAAGATTTTTAATGACAATGTAATTCTTGCTACAATATTTGTTTCGATGGTTCCTATTATGGAACTTAAAGGCGGAATTCCTTTTGGTATGAGCGAAGCGTTTTGGGGAACAAAGGCATTGGGTCGTTGGCAAGCGTTTTGGGCTGCGTATTTAGGCTGTAGTATTGTAACGGTTGGATTATATTTTGCATTTTTGCCTATAATGAAACTTTTAAGAAAAACAAAGATATTTAAAGGTTTGGCAAATTTTATAGATGGTAGAGTAAAAGAAAAGTCTGAAAAATACAAATCGGAAAATGAGCAACAAGTTAAAAGTGAAGATGTTGACTATAAAAATAAACAGTTAAAAAATAAGTTGATAAAAATATTTGGGGTATTTTGTTTTGTTGCAATACCATTGCCACTGACTGGTGTTTGGATGGGTGTGTGTATTGCTGTAATGCTTAATCTTAATTTTGTTCAAACAACTATTGCAGTATTGTTAGGTAATTTAGTTGCAGGAATAATTATTTCAACATTATGCGTGATATTTCCACAATTCACTCACTGGTTAATATATATATTTTTAATATTAGTAATAATAT
>JAZSRW010000140.1:0-2056 GCA_045538675.1 Candidatus Onthoplasma sp.
TATACTTGGAGGTGCTATATGAATAGTAAGAAATGGACTCCAGGTGAAGTTGTTCCTAAATCAGGTACATATTCAGCCTACAGCCGTGATGGCGAAAATGGTGGAAGTTTGTATTTAGAAAAGGGTAAAAGATTCCCTGCAACTCAACACTCTGGTAGCTACTATGTTCAAGCTGACTAGTACAACCAATTAAAAAAAGAGGTATCAACCTCTTTTTTTCTTTTATTTTTGTTTTGTTACTTCTTTGCTAGCAACTTTTTTAATAGTTTTTGCTTCTGGTGTAGGAGTGCTAACTACTTCTTTTAGGCTTGTAAGTAGTCCCGCTACGTTTTGAATTTCGCTAGGCACAATAATTTTTGTAGATTGACCATCAGCAAGTGACTTTAATGCTTCGTATCCTTGTAATGTTAAGTATGCAGCGTCTGGCTTTGCATCAATAATCAACTTAATGGCATTAGCCATACCTTCCGCTTCAGTTTCAAGTGAAATTTTCTTTGCTTCGGCACGCAAAATTGCTGCTTCCTTTTCACCTTCGGCTACAAGAATACTAGATTTCTTTTCACCTTCAGCCTTCAAAATCGCTTCACGGCGTTCACGTTCGGCACGCATTTGCTTTTCCATTGCATCTTGAATATCACGTGGTGGTAAAATGTTTTTAAGTTCAACACGGTTAACCTTAATACCCCAAGCGTCAGTTGCTTCATCAAGAATTACACGCATTTTATTATTAACTGTATCACGAGATGTAAGCGTTTCATCTAGTTCCATTTCACCAACAATGTTACGCAAAGTTGTTGCAGTCAAATTTTCAAGTGCTGATTGAGGACGTTCAATACCATAAGCGTAAAGTTTTGGGTCAGTAATTTGATAATATACAACTGTATCTATTTGCATTGTAACATTATCCTTTGTAATTACTGATTGAGGCTTAAAGTCAGCCACATTTTCCTTTAAAGATATTGCTGGAAAGCATTTTTCAATAAACGGAATAATAAAATGTATACCCGAACCAATAGTCCTGTGATACTTACCTAATCTTTCTACGTTGCGAGCGGTAGATTGACGAACTTGTCGTATTGACAAAATAAACATAATAGCAACTAATACTACTAAACATAATAATATTATAACACCTGCCATAAATTTTCTCCTTTATTTTTAATTATAATTTTTAAATTTACTTTTTGTTAATTCTTTTAGCAATCAATTTATTGCCTTTAATTTCACATATTTCAACTTCAACGCCCTCTTTTAAGGTTTCGCCTTCAACTGCAAAAACTTGCCAAGACACCCCGTTGATTTTATGATATGTATAATTTTCATTAACACTTTCAACCTTAAATTTATCACCAATAAGTGCTTCGGTATTAGTTTTGATATTATCACTATGTAAAAGTTTTAAACAAATTTTACGTGTACATAACAATAATACTACCGAAACGCCTACAAATATAACTAGTTGCCAGACCCAAGGTAAATTTGGTGCAAGTGCAACTACTAGTAATGTAATCAACCCGCCCGCAGCAAACCAAATGGTTATTAAATCGGCGGTTAGGAATTCAACAACCAGTGCAAATGCAGTAACAATTCCCCATATCCAAAGCCAAATCATAATAATCCCTCCTACTAAAAATATAGCAACATATATAAAAAATGTCAAACAAATATAAAATTTGTTTCGACATTTTATTATTTTTTTGTAAATTATTCTTGTTCAGCCCTTCTATTTTTTTTATTATTAACAAATAATTTGCCTTTATTAGCAATTGTAACACACGTTACATATACTGCCGAAATTCCTATTATGGTATAAACAATTCGACTAAACAAATTGGCTTGAGTGCCAAAAATGCCTGCCACAAAATCGTATTGCAACATTCCTATCGCTAGCCAGTTAATTCCGCCAGCAATTGTAAGTATAAATGCAATTATTTTTAACATAAAAACTCTCCCACACTATTTGATACAAATATTTTGTGTAAGAGAGTTTGTTTTATTCATTTATTTTTCTTTTGATTTTAAAGATTTTTTTAACATCTTATTAATAGGATAATAC
>JAZSRW010000127.1:0-2957 GCA_045538675.1 Candidatus Onthoplasma sp.
TAACATTACGCACAACGCCATCAAGCACCATACCACATTTTAAATCTTTAACATCAAGAAGTTCGCTCTTTAAAATAGGTTTTGGCAAATCTTCACGGATATCACGACCTGGTTTAGAAAGTTCTTTTACAATATCTTCAAGTGTCGGCTCACCACAATTGATTGTTTTAGCAATTTTGGTTATACCTTCACTTGCAACAAGATTTGCAAAATTTTGCATTTTTTCAGTATTGACATCTTTTAATGTTAAACCAAAGCATTGCAACAATCTTTCACAAACATCATAACTTTCAGGGTGAACGCCAGTGTTGTCAAGTATATTTTTACCATCAACAATACGCAAGAAACCAGCACATTGTTCGAATGCCTTATCGCCTAGTTTTGGCACTTTTTTAATATCCGCAATCTTTTCAATACGACCATTTTCTTGGCGATATTTTTCAATATTCTTAGCAACTGCCTTGTTTAGTCCAGCAACATAACTTAGCAAACTTGGACTTGCAGTGTTTACATCTACACCAACGCTGTTAACGCAACTTTCTACTACACCTTCAAGCACTTCGGTTAAACGGGCTTGTGGCATATCGTGTTGATATTGACCAACACCAATACTCTTAACATCAATCTTAATCAGTTCAGCAAGTGGGTCTTGCAAACGTCTTGCTATTGACACCGCACTACGAAGTGCAACGTCAAAGTCAGGGAACTCTTCTGCACCAAGTTTACTTGCACTATACACACTGGCGCCTGCCTCGTTAACTACCGCATATTCAACCTTGTATGGCAATTTTTTGATAAAGTTGGCTACAAAAATTTCACTTTCCTTAGTAGCAGTACCATTACCAATACTAATAACGTCAACATTATGCTTTTCAATTAAAACTTTTAGTTTTGCCTCTGCCTCTTCAATCTTATTTTGAGGTGGTGTTGGATATATAACAGTTGTGTCAAGCACATTGCCAATTTCATCAATAACTGCAATCTTACAACCAGTACGATATGCAGGGTCAAGACCTAAAATAACTCTATTTTTAAGAGGTGGTTGCATAAGTAATGGTTTTAAGTTAACTTCAAACATTTTAATTGCTTGCTCACTTGCGGTATCAGTTAGTTCATTACGAATTTCACGTTCGATACTAGGGAAAATTAGTCGATTATAACTATCTTCTGCAATAGTATTTAATAGTTCTTCATAAGGACTATTTTCCTTAATATATTTTTTAGCAATAATATCAAGTGCTATTTGAAGTTTAAGCACCAAACTTACCTTTAAATACTTTTCCTTTTCACCACGATTAATTGCAAGCACACGGTGGCTAGGTAAATTTTTAATAGGTGATTTATAATTATCATACATTTGGTAAACATATGCTTGTTCGCCTTCTTGAAGTTCGCACTCAATATCGCCACGATGAACAAGGTAATTACGCAAACTCTTACGAATTTCCGCATCATCACTTATCATTTCAGCCACAATATCACTAGCACCTTGAATAGCGTCAGCAATTGACACAACTTCTTCGGTCAAATACTTTTCAGCCTCTTTCTCAATCATCTCACCGCTTTGTGCCAAAATAAAGTCAGCCAAAGGTTGAAGTCCCCTAGCAATTGCCACACTAGCACGAGTTTTACGCTTTGGTCTAAATGGACGATAAATATCATCAATTTCAGTAATAGTATTTGCATCGTCAAGTGATTTTTTAATTTCGTCAGTCATATTGCCTTGTTCATTGATTAGATTAAAAACTTCTTCACGACGTTTATTTAAATTGCGAAGATAATTTAATCTATCCGAAAACGCACGTAATGTTTGGTCGTCACAACTACCAGTTAACTCTTTACGATATCTGGCAATAAAAGGTATTGTGCAACCCTCATCAAGTAGGTTGATAATGTTATCAACGTGATGTTGTTTTAAATTTAATTCCAAACTTAATTGTTGATTAATTTCCATAATTGTATTCCTTTTAAGTAACTATTTTATTATAGCATAATTAAATGTTTTTGACAAATAAATTAATACTAAAAAATAAAAATAAATTAATAAAAAATACAAGAATATTCTTGCATTTTTATATTTTTAAATACTATTTTATAGATATTTGACTTGTTTTTATGAAATTTATTAAATTAATTAGATTTTTATTACTTTTTATTAAATATCAAATTAGAGTTTTTATTAATTTATTTATTTTTATTAATATTTATTGTGTTGCTAATTATATAATCAGGTCTACCTTTAACCTCTTGATAAATTCTACCTAAATATGTATTTGAAAATGATTGTATCATAAATAGAAAACTAAACAAAGTTCCAATGGTTGGGAACAACCAAGCGGTCAAAGGTAAATAAATTTTGAACATTGCAAGTGTTGTAAATATTGTCATACAAATAGATGATGCAATACTAAGTATTGTTCCAAACCAAAATGCCAAACATAATGGCCAAGTAGAGTTTCCAATAATGCCCGCACTGGCAAATCCAAACGTACGCTTAAAAATATTTTTACCACTTTTTGATTTTACTTTGGTTGAATACTCAATAGTTGATTGCTTAAATCCTACCCAAGAAGTGATTGCCATTATAAACTTATCTTGTTCAGTCAAACTACAAATTTCATTAATTACTTTTCTGTCGTAAAGTTTAAATTCGTCGGTATCTAGAGGAATATCTATCTTTGCCACCCAGTGCAAAAATTTTAAGTAAATACGTTTAAAAAATCTTGTAAACGCATTACCCTTTGCTTTGTTTTGAGTATGTACAACTTCGGCACCATCTTGCCACTTTTCAATCATTTTAGGAATAATATCAAAGGGCAAATCAAGTTTTACATCAAGTTCTATCACACAATCACCGGTGGTATGTTTAAATCCGCAAATAAGTGACGCTTGTTGACCAAAGTTTCGACTAAGTGTAATAACCTTTATATCGCTGTGCTCAGCCAACTGTTTTAATA
>JAZSRW010000023.1:0-4709 GCA_045538675.1 Candidatus Onthoplasma sp.
GTATGCTAAGGCTGGGGCTAATATTTTAACCATACATGATGAAGCATTTGCTTACGATAAGTAGTTTATAAAAACACTTTAAAAGATTAGAAAGTTAGGTATGATGGCAGGTATTGCTATTGATATTGATACTAAAGTTGAAACTATTGAGCCTTTCCTAAAATATTGTGACCTTGTGCTTGTGATGATGGTTAAGGCTGGCAAGGGTGGACAGAAATTTAATGAAGATGCGCTTAAAAAGATTAAAAAGTTAAGAAAACTGGATAGTCGCATACTAATCGAAGTTGATGGCGGAATTAACGAGGAAACTGGAAGTAAATGTGTTAAGGCGGGTGCCGATATTTTGGTTAGTGGCTCATATATCTACAATAATGATGCATATGAGTCAATTCAAAGTTTAAAGGGTAAAAAGTAATGGATAATAGATACTTTTTTGAAAAATGTAGTGGAAATACTATAGAACTAGACAAAACTGAAACTGGTCACCTTGTAAAAGTGCGTAGGGCAAAAGTGAGTGACACGATTACAGGCTTTTGCGGTGACGGATTTGACTATACATTAACCATTAATGAAATAGGCAAGACTACTAAATGTAGCGTTGTTGAAAAGGTTAAAAACAAGGCGGTAGACGTTACGCCAGTTACAATATTCTTATCAACGCTTAAAAATGATGCATTAAATGAAAGCATTGATAATCTTACACAACTTAATGTTAAAAATATTGTAATATTTGACACAAAGTTTAGTGTAGCAAATATTGATGATGACAAACTAGACAAGTTGCGTACTCGTAGCATTCAAGCGTGCAAACAATGTGAACGTGCCGATTTTGTAAAGATTAGTATGATGAAATATAAGCAAGTAATTGAGTGCTTAAAAGATTACGACCTTGTGCTATTTGCATACGAAAATACAACTAATCCTTTTGTTAGTGATTTGAGTGAGTACAAGGGCAAAAAGATTGCATTAATTATTGGTTGTGAAGGTGGTTTTAGTGAGACGGAAGCAGAAGAATTTAATAAAATTGCTAAAACTATATCTTTAGGTAAAACCATACTTCGTGCACCAGTGGCTTGCACTGCGCTCACTTCGGCAGTGATGAGTGGGATTGGCGAGTGGTGTAGCGTAAATAAATAAGTAAATTAGCCGATTTAATAAGTCGGCTATGATTATTTATTGATAATATTTATAGGAGAAAAATTAGTGAAATTTAGCATAATAACGCTTGGGTGCAAGGTTAATGAGTATGAAAGTCAAAGTATGATTTCGCAGTTAGAAAGTGCGGGGCATAGTGTGATTGAAGGCTTAGAGGTGGCGGATTACTATATAATCAACACTTGTGCGGTTACTAATATGGCGGAACGAAAGTCAAGGCAAGTGATAGCAAAGATAAAAAAACTAAACCCTAATGCGAAAATACTTGTGTGTGGGTGTGCTAGTCAAAATAACTTAGATCAATTTGAAAGTTACAAGGAAGTTGTTGGTATTATTGGGACACAGGGCAAGCATAATATTGTAGAGTATTTGGAACATAAAGGCATACTTGATATGACCGAAGAATATACCAACACAATGTTCGCCAAAAACACTCTTACAAGGCAATATATTAAGGTGCAAGATGGTTGCAACAACTTTTGTACCTATTGCATAATACCTTATACTCGTGGGCGTAGTAGAAGTAGAGATTTAAGTGATATAATAGAAGAAATTAAGCAAAGCAAGGCATTAGAGATTGTAATTACAGGCATTGACGTTAGCGATTATAAGATTAATGGCGAAAGAGCATTAATAACCCTACTTGAAGAAGTAAATAAACTAGGCAAACGTTTTAGAATATCATCTATACATTGTGGAATTTTGACTAATGAGTTTTTAACTAGGTTAAGTAAATGTAAAAACTTTTGTCCATTCTTCCATATCAGTATGCAATCAGCAAGTAATGGCACATTGAAACGTATGAACCGCCATTATACAATTGAGGAATATATTGAGGTTTGTAACAATGTTAAGCGTGTTTTTCCAACTGCGTGTATATCAACCGATATTATTGTTGGATTTAAAGGCGAAACAGAAGATGAATTTGCTGAAACTATACTTAATTTAAACAAAATTCCATTTGCATTTATGCATATTTTCCCATATAGTATTCGTAAAGGAACTGTGGCAGAAAAACTTGCTGGTGATATACCTAGCGAGATTGTTAAGCAACGTGAAAAAGATTTAAAGCAATTGAGTGATAAATTTTATAATAAATTCTTAATCGAAAATATAGGTAAAACTCATAAAGTACTGGTAGAAGAATTTAAAGATGGACTAAGCAGAGGATATACCGAAAATTATATTTATACATATATTGACAAAAAGTTACCTAATGGTATTTATGAAGTAGAATTAACCGAAAAGGTCAAAGACGGGTGCAAGGGCAAGGTATTGCAAATGATGAATTAATAATGAAAAATGAAGAATTGATGATAATTTTATATTTTCATTAACAAGATATTTAAAACTATTTGTTTTAAATTTAATTTTGTGTTATAATAAAACTATAAAGTGAGGTTGATATGGAAGATTGTATTTTTTGTAAGATTAGATTAGGCGAAATCCCTAGTACAAAGTTGTATGAAGATGAAGATTTTATGATTATTAAGGATATTAATCCTGTTAGTAAAATTCATTTAATTGCTATACCTAACGAGCATTATGCAACGTTAGAGATGCAAACTGAAGAAGGTGCAAGAGTGCTTGGTAAAATCTTAAATAAGATTGGTGATTTAGCGGATAGTCTAGGGTTAGAAAATGGCTATAGATTAGTAATTAATCAAGGCGAAGACGCTGGTCAAACAGTACACCATCTGCATATTCATATTATGGGTGGCGAAAAACTTAAAAATATGTAAATTTATGATTAAAATGTAGTAAAAAATAGGCGATAGTTAATCGTCTATTTTTTGTAGTTTATTAAATATTTTCGGCTAGGAACATTGCTTTAAATTTGTCGTTACGTTCAAATAGTTCATCAAACGTTCCGCTATCTATAATTTCGCCATTATCTAGGAAGAATATTGTGTCAACATTTTTAATTGTGGATAGTCGGTGGGCGACAATTACAATTGTGCTTTTGCCTTTTAGGTTGTCAATGCTCTTTTTAACTTCCTCTTGAGCAAAGTTGTCTAGCGAACTGGTGCTTTCGTCAAATATAATAATGCTAGATTTACGAAGCAATGCACGAGCAATTGCGAGACGTTGTTTTTGTCCGCCACTTAATTTAATTCCGCTTTCGCCTACTTTAGTGTCAATGCCATTAGGAAGAGTATCAATAAACTCTTTTAAAGATGCCTTTTTGATAGCGTCAATAATTTCTTTGTCGGTGGCATCGCCTTTAGCAAGCAACAAATTTTCCTTAATAGTCATATCAAATATGTAAGGAAATTGATTTACTAATGAAATTCCATTACGTAAAGTTTTTTTGTTTAGTTTATTAATATTTACACCATCAATCAAAACTTCACCACTGTCAACTTCGTACATTTTGGACATAAGGTTTAGTATTGTTGATTTACCGCTACCAGATTTGCCTACAAATGCAACAGTGGTGTGAGGTTTAATTTTAAATGACAATTTATTAAATACGTGATTTTCGTTGATAAGTTTAGGTTTTACTTTTTGTTTAGATTTTAATTTTTTGTTTTTAATATCTTTATCTTCGTACTCATACTCTTTAAATGAATATGATACATTTTTAAATTCGATATTACCTTTAATTTGTTTTAAGTTGGTTTTCCCAAATCGTTCGGTAACAAATTCTTTTTCATCAAACAGTGCAAACATACGTTCGCAACAAACTTTTATATCAACAATTGCGTTTGAAATATATCCAGTATTCCAAATAATGCGATATAATGAATCCTTGTTAGAGTTAATAATCATAAAAGCGGCAAGTGTAAGCAACCCTTTGTCAATAAACACAATGCCAAGAATTAAAGCAAGTGTGGAAAAAGTGCTTATAATAAAGTTACGCGTTTGGCCAAACCAACTATCTGTCATATCGTGCTTAAAGCGTGCTTTTCGATAGTCTATATAATTATTTTCGGTAACTTCGCTTAATTTATCTTCAAGGCCCAGAGATTTAATATCTTTTTCGCTACGCACAATTTCGGTGGTAAGCGAGTGTATTTTGTCGTTAGATTTTTTTACTGCAATTTTATTTTTTCGCCTTAATTTAATTCTAAAGCGTTCAATAATCATACCCACTATTAATATACCTACAAATATTAATGCAATCCAACTATTGAGAGTTGTAATATATATAAGCATTACAAAAGCAGTAATCAATTCAGTGATAATATCAATAATGTCGGCACATTTGCTAACTACTTGTTCGGGATCGCTAACTATACGAGTTACAAAAGTACCTGTATCGTGGTCGGAATAGGTTTTTGAATTTAACTTAAACGATTGTTTTGCTAAGTCAAAGTTAAGGTCTGACATTATGCGGTTAGAGTATACAAAATACATTACATTGGCAATGCACCAAAATCCTCTTTGTAATATACATAAACCTAAGAATATAAATCCAAAAATAATTGCCTTTGTATATTTGGTTAAAGTAATCAGTTCAATAATATTTGCGGAAGTTATTGTTATAAAGATACTACAAGCACTTGCTAAAAGCATTACCAATATATAGATAGTTATAGCAAGTTTGTATT
>JAZSRW010000114.1:0-6920 GCA_045538675.1 Candidatus Onthoplasma sp.
ATACTTTAATGGTGTTTTTGCTTTAATAATTTTGTATGGACAATTTTCAACACACTTCATACAAGTTATACACTTATTATAGTCAATTTTTGCATATTCGCCCAAATTGTTGTTTTTCATTTTAATTGCCTTCATTGGACAATTGTTGACACATACTTTACAACCCTTGCATAAATTTGATGGTATTATTGGTCGCTTTTGAGTTCGGTTGTATGCATTTTTAAACGATTTACTTGAACCCTTTTTTACATTATTTAAAAATTCAGTATAATGATAATCTGTACAAATTATAGGGTCTATACTATCACCAATTTGTTCAAGTTTTAAATCAAACTTGCCTCTACGTATACTTTCATTTAGCAACAAACTATCAGCAGGGTTTTGATTGATTATTTTTAATGCCACGCTATCTACTGCAAAAGGATTTTCGCCAACCAATATTGCATTTAAAATACGAGGGTCATTATTAGCCTCACAACTAACCACACCGTCCAACACGTTTAGTACAATTTTGTTTTCCAACGCTTCATATAGATCAATATTGTAGTTATAGTATGCTTTTAGTGTATGACATCTTGACTTTATTAGTTCCTTAAATTTGCCTGGTATTAAACCGAATAAGTTTTGGCTACAACCAATAAGTCCCAAATATTTATCACATCTAAATTTGCCTACATTAATAATAACATCTGCCTCGTTAACAGCATCAATCACATAAATATCTCGACTAAATTCACCAATCTCATTAGTAATTGTTGAAATATCGTCGTTGGTGTTAAGTTGAGCATTACCGTTGTTGCTGGCTTGCAACATTTGGGTTTTTTCATAAGCCTTATCTAGAACCGATTGATTAAAATCGCCTTTTGGCGAATCGGCAATCTTGCACCTTGCACCAATCTTGGCTATAAGTTCCGCCAATGCACTAACAATATTAGGATTTGTAGTTTTTGCCTCATTAGGTTCAGTAATATTGTACAAATCCGGCTTAATTAACACTTTATGATTAGGTTTAATAAAATTTTCAAGTCCGCCTAATAAATCAAATCCAGTATTTAATGCCTCTTTAACAACATTTTCTTGATATTCCTTACATATCTTTAGTGCCACTTTAGTATCACGCATAATTTCTCCTTAATATATAGAATATATTATTTATTTAAATATGTCAAATATATTTGATTTTTTTTGTGTTTTAATATACAATATAGTTATGATTAAGATTTGGGGCAAAGTATTTGTTGATGAAAAAATCACTAAACATTATGTGGTCAGTGTACAACCTAGCAAGTGTACTTTTTTTGATATGATTAAAAGTCTGTGCGAAGGTCTTGATATCCCAACCCCAGTACTACTAAACAAACATATTGTTGATTTTAATAAATTTTCAATGACATTATTTAAGCCTGTGGACTTTATCGAACACGTCAACTTTGATAAATTTATAGTTGAATATCTTCCAGAGGAATAAATTTTTATATTTTATCATATTTTAAATTAGAATTGAATATAATAATCAAACTTATAAACAATTTGCAAAATTCTGTTGACTTTTGTTTGGTTTAGTTGTATAATCAATCTCGTAAAAGTTAAAACTAACTTTTGCATAAATATATGTTTAAGGTAGTTAAAATTAAACACAATACCTAATTCAGTTTGTTAAAACTGGGTTTTTTAATTGTTAAAAGGAGTTTTTTATGGACGAAAAAGTATTTATTAGTGCCGAGGGTTTGGCAGAAGTTAAGGAGAGACTTGCTTATTTAAAAAGCACTCGCCGTAAGGAAGTGGCTGACAAGTTAGCCGAAGCACGTAGTTATGGTGACTTGAGCGAAAACAGTGAATATGATATAGCACGTGAAGAACAAGCAACTGTTGAAGCCGAAATTTTTGAACTTGAAAATAAGGTTAAAAACGCAGTTATTATCGACCCTAACAAAATTAATACATCTAAGGTTAGCGTTGGTTGTACTGTTGAAGTTCTTAATGTTAAACTTAACCGCAACTTTACCTACAAGATTGTAGGCGACACTGAATCTGACCCAATCAATGGCATTATCAGCAATATAAGCCCAGTTGGTGCTGGTTTGATGGGCAAAAAAGTTGGCGAAATTGCTTCAATTAAAACCCCAGGTGGTTTGGTTGAACTAAAAATCGTTAAGATTAGTGCTTAATTATAAAGAAATGGCTTGTCCATTTCTTTTTTTTAGTTATCCACAAATTATCCAAACGCTATTGACAACTTATCTAATCCATTATATAATTTAAGTATGACAAGTGGAACATTTTTATTGCTAATACTATGCTTTATATATTTTATATTGCCTAAATTAGGTTAGGCGGTATTTAATGCTACATTTGTCATATATCTCATTTTCATTTGTTAATAAAAAACACACCTTATTTTAATAGGTGTATTTTTTATTATTAATCTTCGTCGGTAATTGCACTTACAGGGCAAATTTGCATACAAGTTCCGCACTTAATACATTTCTTTTTGTTAATTTGTGCTTTACCACCCTTCATTGTAATAGCATTTACTGGGCACATTGAAGCACACGCTCCACAACCCAAACATTTATCCTTGTTAACTTTCATAATCTTTCTCCTTATTTTTATTATACTACTAATTAACGATATTGTCAATTGATAACTATTATAATTTCAAATATCACGTTAGGATACTTAATAGGACTTATATAAATATTTGCAGTTCCAACACCTAAAGTTTTAAACACCACTGTTGGCGAATTATATCTAACTATTTGCAACAAATTGCTATCAGTCCAGCAATCAATTTCTTGATTTGTATCCATATTAGGTATTTTATAATTAAACGAGTCACTTAATGGCGTATAATCAACTTCTACAATATTGTTATCCACAATATTTCCACGATATGTAATAACTATATTTGTATTATTGATAGTAATCTTTGGTTTTACATCAACTTCTATGCTTGTGCTAATTGTAAAGTTATCGTAAGTCACATAGACATCTAAACTACCATCGCCCTCATCTATCACTTTTATTAAATTTTCAGTAATTTCAAAATGCTCACTACCTATAATACTAATCACTGCTTGACTAGGTGCTTTAATATTTATCAATTCATTAACAAAAACAACATCTTCCACATATATATCACCATAATTAATTGGCAAAATATACATATCCGTTTCGGCAGTAATATCTTCCACCACATTAATAACAATCGAATCTTTAACATAATTATATGCACTAGATTTTACCCTACAAGATAAAGTATACTTACATTCTTTATTAAATAAATATTTACCATTGTCTATAATAACAGCAGAATCTTCGGATTGACCATATTCCTTTACAGTAAATTCAGGGTCAAACTCACAATTATTAGGCAAAATCTTAACCATGCTATCATCTACAACTATGTAGTTATCAATAGATATTTCAATTTCGCCTATCATTGTTACAAACTCAATATCTGTAGCATATTGAGTTTTGTCCTTTTTAGGCCTTGTAAAGATAAAGACAGATATACAAACAACTGCCAAAAACACTATACTAACAACAAAAATCGACAATATTCGACTTGGTTTCATAATTATATAATACACAAATGTTCTATAATTTTGCAATCATTTTTCCATAATTTTACCAATTTTTCTAAAAATCATAGTTCTTTTCAATCTTGACATAATTTATAATAAATGTTACAATTAAATTATGAAATGTAATATGTGTCCACGCCATTGCAATGTTGACCGAGATACCACCACGGGATTTTGCAAGGCTAGCAATAATGTTAAAATTGCTAAATATATGGTTCATCATTGGGAAGAACCTATTATTTCTGGCACAAATGGTAGTGGTGCCATATTTTTTTCGCATTGCAATTTAAAATGCGTATATTGTCAAAACTACCAAATAAGTTGGCTTGGGCAAGGCAAAAATATATCAACTTCCGAACTAATTGATATAATTAAACAACTTGAGCAATCTGGCGTACATAACATAAATCTCGTAACCCCTAGCCATTACACTGACCAAATTATTGAAGCGTTGAATATTTATAAACCTACTATTCCAATAGTTTGGAATAGTAATGGTTATGAAAGTGTGGATACTATTAAAAAACTAAAGGACATCGTGGATATATATTTGGTTGATATGAAATATATGGATAATAATTTATCGTCCAATTTATCTGGTGCGGTTGATTATCCTGAAATTTGTAAAAATGCAATACTGCAAATGCGACACAATCAACCTAAAGATATAATAAATAACAACATTATGCAAAAAGGTGTTATTATCCGCCACCTAGTATTGCCTAACGAGATTAAAAATAGTTTTGATGTACTAGACTGGATATCCAACACTTTAGGTAATCAAACATATATTAGTGTTATGGGACAATACACCCCCTATCATCTAGCAACCACTTTACCTCAATTATCTAAATATAATCGACCACTTAACCCTATCGAATATAAACGAGTTGTTAACAAACTAAACAATTTAGGATTCATTAATGGTTTTTACCAAGATTTAACTAGTTGTAATGAAAGTTTTATTCCAGATTTTGACAAATTTAGCGATTAATTTTAGTTTTTTGTAATATATATACAATATGAAAATATATGATAGATTTTCATATTCTTTTGTTGAACCAATCAAAAAACATCGTAGTTTTGTAAGTTTTATAATTGTTGTTGCAGGTGTTTGTATTTTTTGTGCGGTATTGGCATCTATTAAATTTAGCAAAAGTTCATTATTAATTAGTTTTTCCAATGTTACTATCGTTAAGTTTTTGCGTGGAAGTAGTGGCTTTGGCGGAATGCTGTTTACAAATATTCTAACATTATCTATTTTTAGCATTATAATAATATCTTCATCTTGCAAACGATACACCATTAGCATTGGAATATTCTTTTATGCATATTATATATATGCCCAAACCCTTACACTGATTGCTTTTACGCTTGAATACGGAATAATCAATACTTTGGTAATTGCTTTTTGTATGTTAATTTGTATGTTGATTTATTCTTTTTTACTATTAGAATTATTTTTATTTTGCCTAGATTGTCAAAACGAACACTCATACTTTAAACAATCCCTATCCAAATGTATGCCAATATTGATACTAATGCTAATTTTTTTAGTTTTACAAAGTGTGATATTTTTTGTTTTACGTAATTATATAATAATTTTGGTGTATTAGCGTTGCAAATTCATATATTCCTCTTGCACTTATTATCATTTTTTGATATAATTATTGTAATAAGGAGTATGATAATGACTCAACAAAATATAAACAAATCCATAATTTTACTAGGGCCATCTTGTGTTGGTAAAACATTGATTAGTGAAACTTTATCCACTAAACTAAATTTGCCAGTTATTAGTATTGACGACTTGCTTATGTTAGTAGGCGAAGAAATGGACGGTTGCCTAAACACCACACCTAAGCAACAACGTTGGTTTATTAATGATTTGACTAGACAGATTTTAATGGCACCTGAATATAAAGAAACTTTAATTAACCCTAAATATGTTGAAACTCAAAAAAAATTAATGCAACAACTTGTAGATTTTTATAATTTCTACCACGAAATATTAGGAGATTTAAAACCTTTTTATCCTATAATCGAGCAAAATCGTCAAACTATCAGTAGTGCAAATACTGATGACTATTTGATAACATCTCTTAATGATGTTAGTACAAAAATAATTAATCTTATTCTACAAAAAGTTGACCAACCCATAATTATTGACTCGCCAGGGTCCTATGGCTGGCAATTTTTATCTCATCTCGAAACTGATACCAAAACTAAACTAATGTTATCCCTAAAGTTACGTCCTACTCAAGCTCAAAAAGAAATGAATAATATTATATCTTCTTTACAATCCGTTCTTTTAATGCCTGGCGAAGATTATAATAAACGAAATTCGGCAGTAGACGTCTCTTCAAACAACCTTATTTTGAAACATCTTGACGATTATATTGATGCTGATATAATGATTTCTTGCAACGGTTTATTCTTTTCAACCGATAGCCCTTACTTTAAACAACGCAAATGGCTAGATGCTAGGGAAATTTTAGTAAAAGAACAACTTAAAAATAAGGCCGAAATATCTAATATATGCGACCAAATAATATATGGACTACAAGATTTAAATCAAAATAACGAGAATACTAAATAATATGATATGGCTAAAGTTAGCCATATCATTAAATTGTATCCATTAACAATTCTGCGTTTATGGTGTAGTGGATAGCACAATGGTCTTCGGAACCATTAGTGAGGGTTCGAATCCTTCTAAACGCACCAATAAAAAAACTATTTAGTTCTTGCTAAATAGTTTTTTCAATATCCATATCATTATCAACCCTTTTAAATATTTCGGTATCGTAATATTCTTTTATTATATTATATCCGTTTTTTGTATAAAAATCTTTTGCATAGTTTCCTAAATCGCCAAAAGGATAAAACTTACCCTCAATCTTATAACAACTTTGTCTTGCTGCTATATATTCCATAAATCTTAATATCTTACTACATAAACCTTGACGAGCATAATTATTATCAACAATTTCAACAACATTTAAGTAACAACTTTTACCCCACTTTAAATTAAATGATGCAAAAGCCACCATTTCGTCTTTATTGTTAATTGCTTTAATCTTGTGTTTTTCACCCAATCTATCAACAGGAGCACAATTTAGCAATATCTTTTCCCCATTTTTTAAAGTTATACGTATACTTTTTTCCATAACCTTCCCTTTTGTTTTATTATAGCACGATAAACTAATATTTTCAATACTGTTTATTATTTTTTTTAAAATAATTTAAAATTTAATTATGTGGCATAATATAATAAGCAGATTTTTACACAATAATTTTAGTATTGATTAAAAATATAAACAATTTAATAGT